>DAIUEN010000058.1:0-1326 GCA_036845085.1 Candidatus Nanopusillus sp. | reverse complement strand
ATACAGGAATCTAGCTACAAATCTTTAAATTTATTATTATGTATATTTTTAATTATGAGTACAAAAGGAGAAAAGATTTCAAGAGCACTTAAAGAACAATATGCAACAGGAAGAAGAGTAAGTCCATTTTGGAGAACATGGTTTCCATTTTCAACTAGTATGTGGATTAGAGATTATTTAATTTCAATATATCCAAATGATGATTATATATTCAATATGTGGAAGAAATATTGTGAAGCTCTTTATGAGTTTAGATTAAAAACAAGACCTGAATTAGAATTCTTTAAGCCAGGAACATATCAAAATTTTCGTAATTATTTTTATTGGTTAAGAAAAATTGGACTTATTGAATTTACAAGAAGTGAGCCACCAGGTAGAGAATGGTTAATTGGAAAATTTTCAGATAGACATTATTATAGAATAATTATTGAATATAAAGATCATCCAGGATGGATAAATCCAAGAAGATATTTATATAGAGAAAGTTGGGAGAAATATCATTAAGTTTTTTCAAATAATAAATCTTGAACTTTTGGTATTTTTTCCATCATTTCTTTTGTTGGTGAAATATAATATTGATATGTTGTTGCTATACTAACATGTCTTGCTAATACTTTTCCAATAATTTCAATTGGTACTCCTCTTTCAATTAATATTGATATTATTGAATGTCTTAATGAGTGAAATGTTATTCTTCTATTTTTAATATCTATATTTGCTTTAATACAATCTTTTTTAAATGCAATTTCTACTGATCTATCAGATATTTTAAATAATTTATTTTCATTTATTCCATATTTTGAGAATTCTTTTAAGTAATCTTCAATTATTTCTTTTATCCATGGTTCTAATTCAAATTCAATATATTCTTCTTTTTTTCTTTTTAATATTGGAAATATTATTTTATTATTTTTAAGATCAACTTTACAATTTAGAACTTCATTTAATCTTCTTGCATATGTAAATGCTAATACATAAGCAAGTCTATATGGATATTTTGATATAGAAATTAATCTTTTTACTTCATCAATTGTTAGACAATCTGGTTGTTTAAATGATAAAGGAGGAATCATCATTTTTATTGCTTTTAATTTTCTTTCATCTATATCCATTAGCATTATATCAAAATAACTTAATACATCTCTTATATATACTCCTAATGAATGATCTGATATTTTTCCTCTTAATTCATCCATCCATTTTGCTAATGAATCTATACCTACTTCTAAATTATTATTCTCTAAGAATCTTTCATACATTTTAAGTACTTTTATTTTTCTTTTTAATGTTACTTTAGAATAAATAGATGAGGCTCTTGATTTAAAT
>DAIUEN010000057.1:0-1822 GCA_036845085.1 Candidatus Nanopusillus sp. | reverse complement strand
CTGTTATATCTATAACTTTTGTTTTATATTTCATTAACAAAAATTATATATAAAAAAGATAAAAGTTTATTTATTCTTAGATTTAGATACCCTTTTCTTAACAGAAGAATATTTATTTAATAGGTTTATTAACATGGATTTAATATTGTTTAATTCGTATAATTTATAATTTTCTTTTTCTATTAATATAGATCCACATTCTGGACACTTATATTCATATTCGTCAGCTTGTTCTATGTTATATACTATGTCACATGTTTCACAATAAAATATGTATGGTTGTTGTTTAGAAATTTCTTCTTCTAGTTTTGATAATTCTTTATATATAATTATTTGAAATATTTTGTTTTTATCTTTTATTTTATTACCCCATTCAGAGTCATATTTGTTGTTAATATTTATTACTCTTATTGGGTATACTATCCCAAGCTCTTCTAATATATATAGTATTTTTCTTATTTCGTTTTCTTTAATTTTTAGTTCTCTTTTTATTTCTTTTTCAGTAAATTTATCCTTATTTGCAATATATTCTATTATTTTTTGTGAGTTTTCTTCCAATATCCAGCTCATACTTATATAAGGTTTTTTGGTATTTATAAACATTATTGATTAACACGACGTTAAATCATTTTGTTATCATATTAAGTAATCATGTGCTTTATAATATATAAATTTATCTATGTGTTAAAGTAATTTAACATAATGTTAAAAATATTTGGATAACTATTTAATATATAAACTTTTTTAAGTTTTTTCTTATAGTATCGACTAAGTCTTCTAAATCTATTTTCTTTATTTCAAAAATTTTCTTATATAAATCTATTAATTTGTCGGGATGTAATAATATCCTGTGGTAGTCATAAGGACCATCAGATTCTGTCAATATATTTCTTATATCAACTTTTTCAATATATTTTTCATATTTCTTATTAATTATGGCTGAAACATTTATTCCTATTAAATAATCCTGATTTATTATTTCGCTTAAAGTTTGTTCATTACCACTGTACCAGTGAAAATATGCTTTTTTAATATCATATTTTATTAGAAGGTCAAAAACTTCTTTTTCAGCTTTTGGTGTGTGAAGATTTAAGGATAAGTCATACTCTTTAGAAAGTCTTAGAAAGAATTCAAATATTTCTAATTGTTTTTCAAATGTTTCTGGTACAAATCTTTTGTCTAGACCTATTTCACCAAGAACCTTTATATTATAATCTTTTATAATTTTTTCAATAATTTTTAGATCTTCTAGATTAACTTTATTTACATTCCAGGGATGGATACCTACTGCTGGTATGACGTTTTCATAATATAAGGATAGTTTTATTGTTTCTATAGTGCTTTTAACATCTTCTGATACTCCTATAAATATAAAATTTTTATTTTTTAATATAATATCTACGTTATCAAATTCGTATAAATGTATATGAGCATCAATATATCTATGCATTATTTTGATGTTTGGTATAATCTATTATTTACATATATTCCAACAAAATTTCCGTCTGAAGATAATATAACTGTATTTTTACTATTACAAATATTCTTTATATCAGATATTATAATACCACATCCAAAATCGTTATATACCCAATATCTATATAATATTGAATCTGGAGATGTTAGACATACATCTTCCGTAAAATTTACAGATAGATTATATTTTGCATAATAATATAGTCCTTGGCATGCATTGATTACTTGATAATATATACCTAAGTCTACTTTGTCAGTATTACTTTTAAATAATGGAGAAAAATATGGTGCTACTAAAAATCCCGATATTACAATGATTAATACTATTATCAGGGTTATTTTATAT
>DAIUEN010000056.1:0-1836 GCA_036845085.1 Candidatus Nanopusillus sp. | reverse complement strand
AACTTATATACACTATTTATGTATTCAAGTGTTCTTTTTTCTATATAAGACAAATCTTCAGATTTTTCTAATATATTTTTAACATATCCATAAGTAACAATTCTTTTTGATAATACTTCCATTAAAAATATTACTCTAAAATCCTTTTAAAAATTATCTTGACTAATAATAGAGAATGACATCAAGAAAAGGTAAGGGTTCTAGAAGAAAAACTAGAGATAAATTATCTAAATATATTAGAGAAAAAGGAAAAATAAAGATAAATAGAATTCTACAAACATTTAAAGAAAATGATTATGTAGTTATAAAAATAGATCCTTCTTATCATAAGGGAATGCCACATCCAAAATTTTATGGAATGGTTGGCAAAATATTAAGGAAAAGAGGGGATTGTTATGAAGTATTAGTAAATGATAAAAGTAAAGAAAAAATATTAATAGTACACCCAGCTCACCTAGAAAAGTTAGAATATTCTTATATATCAAATACTGCAAAATAATTCTAAAATACTTTTATTTGTTTTTATGGGACCGCGGGGATTCGAACCCCGATCACTGGGACCCTAACCCAGCAGCCTACCACTAGCCTACGGTCCCTATAAAAAATTTAATTTAGAAAATAAAAGGTATAAATCTTTTTGTCTTTTTCATATATTCTCTATATTCATCTCCCAATTCTTTGAGCATTATTTTTTCTTCAGGTAATATCTTTGTATAAAATATTAATATACATATTAATAAAGCAGATAATATTCCTAGAATATTATAGTTTACAAATCCGAATCCTATGAATATTAGCATTTCTCCAAAATATCCTGGGTGTCTTATGTATCTATAAATTCCCTTATTTACAACTCTATGTTCTTGTATTGTTCCGATATATGGTAAGTAATATCTTCCAAGAGTAGCTATTGCAATGCCTTGCAGTATAATTCCCAACATTAATAAGAAGAATCCAGTGAATATTGATAAAGAATCTGGTAATAAACCTATGTTTAACACTTTTCCAATAGCAGATACTACCTGTATTAAAGACATACCTAATAATATTAATATTATGCT
The DNA here is from genome assembly GCA_036845085.1 of Candidatus Nanopusillus sp. GTDB lineage: Archaea > Nanobdellota > Nanobdellia > Nanobdellales > Nanobdellaceae > DAIUEN01. The sequence continues at coordinate 775 of DAIUEN010000056.1, read as the reverse complement.
CCATATAACAAAGTAGACATCTTCGTTAGATATATGCTCTTTCTTTGAAATTAAAAATGGTACTATTATGCCTATTGTTGTCTGCAACAATATAAAATAGTATAGATATGCAGATACGAAAAATATATCTATGACCATAAAAGTTAAGTATTGTCTTATATTTTTAAATTAAAAGAGCCACCGCCGGGATTCGAACCCGGGACCTCTGCCTTACCAGGGCAGCGCTCTGACCAACTGAGCTACGGTGGCTACTTACCGATAATCTTGGATATATCATTTATAATTTTAGGGTTAATATAATAAACATAATTGTTATCTCCAACTTTTTCCTTTAATATTATATTTTTTCTTAAAAGTTTTCGTAATTCTTTGTATACAATATTCTTTGGAAGATTTAATTTTTCTGATATTTGTCTAGTAGATAATTTATCCCTATAAAGTATTTCTAAGATTTTTAGCTCCCTTTCAGATATATATATGTCTAATATGCTTTTTTTTACTTCTAACTTGTTTATTTCTCCTTTTTCTAATAAATTATTTAATTCTATAAAAATTGATCTTATATTTCTACCATTTTTCCTTATTATTTCTCTTAAAATATTTTCATCTATTTTTACTTTATTTTTTAATCTAATTTTTATTAACTTTAATATTTCATCTTCAGATAATATTTTCATTTCTATTTTTCTAAAGAGTCTATTTAGGAAGGATAATGTAGTATTTTCCAATATGCTATTTATTTGTATTAACATTATAGAATAGACTATTCTATTAT
>DAIUEN010000055.1:0-1884 GCA_036845085.1 Candidatus Nanopusillus sp. | reverse complement strand
ATTCTATATATACCATATTAACAAATCCTAAAGGTGTTTTTTCTTCTCCATGCCAAACAGGTTCAGAAATTTTTATATTTACATCTTCGAACTCAAAATTTTTCCCATCAGCAAATATTATATTAGCTTTTTTATTTAGATTTTTTAAAACCCATAATCCTCTATTCTTTTGAGAATTATTTATTTTATTATTTATATCCTTTAGTAATATATTTTTATTAAATAATATACTAAAGTGAGGAGAATTTGGATTTGGGCAGTGATCCCAATGAAAATGAGTTATTATTATTAAGTCCATATCTTTTCCAAAATGTATAATTTGATTTATTTTTTCCTCCAATTCTTTTAATTCTAATTCATGCGGAGGTAAACCATATCTCTTAGGAGCAATTGCAACAGATGGATCTATAAATATATTTAAATTTGTCTTAATTATTGTAGCCATTGACCTCACTGAAAAAGAATCAAAAGCTAGTGGTACTATTTCCATGATATATTTAAGTAGAGATTTTTATAAAATTTTTATAGAAATAAAAACCAAAAATGTATTTAATGACTTACTTTATTTTTATTTTATATAAAACATAGGAAGATAAGCCTCTATAGATATTAGAAACATATAAACTTATAATCAAACCACGTATATCTAAAATTGGTATTAATATTATATCCAAAATAATGTTAATAAGTAAAGATGGAATTTCTATTAATAAAGAATATATCTTTACGTATCCCTTTATCCATAAAACATCTCTATATATGAATAAGGAAGATATAATAATAAGAGGCAACATGTATTTAATCATATCATAGCTTATAGAATACTCTTCCCCAAATAATAAAGTAATTATTGACTTTCCAAATATAAAAAGAAGTATTACAATAATAAAATTTATTAATATAGATGCAGATATTAATTTTGGCATATTATATTTAATTTTTTCATTATCCCATCTAGCAATTCTAGGAATAAATATACTACTTAGGCTAGACAACATTATTATATTTTGTAGTATTACCAGTGCATTATAAAAGAACGCTATATTTTCTAACTTAGAAAATAATCTCAATATTACGATATCTATTGAAGATACAGTTCTATTTAATAGAGTAGGCCATCCTACAAAAAAAGAATAACTAAATATTTCCTTAAATATATTAAAGTTTATTTCTACTTTAATAAAATCTTTTAAATGTTTAAAATCTGATAAAAAATATTTTAAATTATATATATTTGTTAATAAAAATACAACAAATAAACCAAAAATAAATCCACTATCTTTGTTTATATAAGATAATGGAATTATAACAGAGATTCTAATTAATCCTAAAAAAAGATTATAATCTCTGTATTTTTCGAATTTTAGATAAGATGAAAAAATTGAAATAAATAAATTTGAAATAGCCAACAACATTGAAGATAAATAAATTAATATTAGGTGGATAAATTCATAATCTGATAAATAATTTGACATAAAAAAGTCTTTAAGTGAAAATAAAACAAAAAGTAAAATGGTACTTAATAGTATCAATATATAAAAAGCAGCTTTTATATATTTCTTTTGTTTGTCAAAATTTGTTATATTCTCTGACAAAAACTTTTGGATAACAATAATTGTACCAAAATCTATTATAGATGAAAGAAGTAGAATTAGATTATATACGGTAACGTAATTGCCATAAAAATAAGGATCTAAGATTCTAGATAGAGCAATAACTATTATTAAGGAAGAAAATTTGTATATAATATTTCCAATATTAAAATTAATGTAGTCTTGTACTACTTTAATTTTTAATATTTTTTCTACAAATATAAGAATTTCTTTTAGTAGAATATATAAATTAAAGATAATCAAATTAAAAATATCTTTATTAAATATTAAT
>DAIUEN010000054.1:0-1958 GCA_036845085.1 Candidatus Nanopusillus sp. | reverse complement strand
ATATCATATCATTATAATTATTCTAGAAATTATGGTATATTTGGATATAATTCAATGTCATCTAACGTGAAGTGTCCTACAATTGAAAAATATTTTTTTAAAAATCTATTATATTCTCCATATTATGAGGATTATAGTTCTACATATGTATATGTATTATACTTTAATGGATCTGAATTTGCGGAATTTTATTATACAAATAAAGAAAATTTTAAAAACTATGCAATATTTATGAATAAATCTCTGTTTTTTATTAACAGTATAATAAGATACAATTATGATAAAGAAAGTCTAATAAATTGGTTTTATCCAGGACAAATCTATATGCAATATTATTCATTTTATAATATAATTCAGCCATATTATTATTATTATGTTTTCCCAGGTCCAGATCTTTATACAAATATATCTTACAATTATCTAAGTGGAATATTGTTCTTAGATAACAATATTGCCCCTATGATAGTATATTTCTCTAAATATCCAACAATAAAGATTTCAGAAGACTATTACCTTAACAGATTTTACGCATACTCTAAAGATTCTAAATATTATCAAATATATTATTATGTCAACCCATATTTAAATAATATTTCTCTAGCAAAATACATATCTTTTTCAACTGAAATACCTCAAATAGATCTTAATTATATTGAAAAAGTTAAAACAATAGATCTAGAAACCCTAAAAAATATTAGTAACAAACATAATATATCTTTTTATTTATACAATAGTAATTTATCAATATTAAATGGTGAAATATATAGTGGAAATATAATTAATAATAGCAAATATTCTAAAAAATATACAGTATATATTATGGACGAAAACAAGATATATAAAGATCTTTTGATAATTTATCTAAAATGAAAAGTTGGATAATATTATATGAACTAGTATTTTCAATTATGTTTTTAACAGCTTTTTATTTGTATAGTTATTATTATTCTTATTCTTTCGATATGTTAGAATACAAAAAATATAACTATGAAGAACTACTGCTATATGATAAAAATTGCAACATCAAAGATTCTATCTATGAAATAATAAATATAAGTAACAATAATATTACTTATTGTTATTTTGGTAATAGAACAAACAAATTAGAAAATTTTAAACCGATTTATCAGTATTTGTTTGCTGGAAATAAAAGTTATGACCCTTATATATTAATAATATACAAATGAGGAGTCAATACTTATTGATAGCTACACTTATAATAATTTCTATTTTATCATATACTCAATTTTTTTATTCAAAACCTACAAAAATAACTATAAAACATATTTCAAACAATTATGAAGAACAAATAATATACATAAAAAAAAATTTTGGTTATCAATATATACCTAATTATACCAATTCGTTTCAAAATTATTCTTATTCGTTAGGATATAACTTTTCTTACATTATTATATCTACATATAAATTATCGTTGAGAAAATGTTTAAGTAATTCAGATATTAATTGCTATTTTTACTATAGTGATTACTTCGATTTATCAAATATATCATTATGTAATATAAATAAAAGACTATATTTTCCACCAAATATAATATGTATATGTTATTCTATTTCAAAAGACAATGAATCATATAAAAATTTCTTTTGTACTTAACACCTCCTTACGAACAATCCACTTATATTTTTTGTTATATTTAAACAAAGATATTTAGAACTATTTATAGATATTACATTTGTAATATTAATAGGATAAGTATTGTTGACAGTAAACTCATATTTATAAATATTTTTGTCAAATTTAGATACATTGTAAATAATATATGGTGGCACATTAAAGCTATTATTAAAGTATGTATAATATATAAAAGTTATGTTATCTCTGTATATATTTATTTGTAACTTCTGTGGTATTTCTTTTTTATATATATAATTGCATTCATAACACATACTAATCTGATCTATAGTATCATACAAATCGCTAAGTACATTTATAG
>DAIUEN010000053.1:0-1975 GCA_036845085.1 Candidatus Nanopusillus sp. | reverse complement strand
GAATATATTTTTTGTTATTTCTATTAATTCATCTAAACTATTTATAACATTTCCGATTTCTTTATAAAAGGTTTCAAATATAATTTTAATATCTTTTTTAGAGACTTTTTCTTTTTTATATAATTTGTTTAAATTTTTTTCTAATTCTGGTATGAGTTTTACTTCAATATACAATAATTCTTTTTCAACTTCTATCATAAGTCTTTTAGTTATTTTATCATCAAATATTGCTTTATATTTTTCAAAAATATTATAAAGTACTATCTCCTTTGAATATAAAAAATTCAACCGTTCATCTATCCTTTTTTTCACTTTCTGGATTTCTTTTTTCAAGTTTTTATACAATATTATATCCTGACTCTTTATAGCAACTAAAATATTGAATATTATTAGCAAATCTTTTATTAAAGGATCTTCCTTTCCAACTTTTTTTTCAATTTCTTCTAGAAATAATTTATAATATTTTATAGCTTCGTCTATTATAAAATGAAATTTACTTTCAGAGTAAGATAATTTTCTCTTTATTTGATTGACTATGTCTATTATAGCTTTTTCTTCTATATGGTTTGTGTTCAAGTATTTATTAATATTACTAATTATAAATACTGAAGAAGGCAACATTTCAATATTACCTAATATATATGAGTTAGAGCTTGTTCTATACGATTTATCGATGCTATTAAAAATTTTACTTCATCATATAAAGAATGTAAATATAACATATCTTTTTTTAATTCTTCTTCATTTGTTAATATAATTTTTTTTATTTCTTGATATCTTGGTATCTTAATTATAGAATTTAGCTCTTCGAAAATTTTGTTTATTTCTGATATAAATTCTTTTATAAGTCCTTCTATTTCTAATAATTTCCTAATTACTATATCTATTTTTCCAGCAACTTCTTTTTTCATTCTATTTGCATATTTCATATATATATTATATATTTGTTTGTTTCCGCGAGCATAATATGATAATATATGTCCTATATCAATTAAATAAGATGTAACTTTTATTATCCTATCTGAATGGTGAAGGTCTGTACCCCTTAAAAATAATAAATACTTATTAATAGTTTTTAATTTCTTATAAAGTTCTGAATCTTTTCCAGATATAAATCTAACTTCAATTGAGAAATCAAAGTATATTTCTGTAATTTCCTTCATTGCTTGATGAAAGTCATTATTCGCATGTTTAAATTTTGATTTTATTTCTTCAGCTAATTTTTTTGCATTATTTATTCTTTTAAATATACTATGACTTTCATCTAAACCCAATTTATTTAAGGAAAGTTCTATTCGCTTTGTGTAGTCTAATGATTTTTCTATCACAGAAATAATATTTTCTATTTTTATATGCTTCATATTCTCAATAAAGGAATTTTGAAATTTATAAGTATATCTATTTAGTTATCTAGTGAGTTTTATGCCATAATTATTTATAAATTTTAAAGTTTCTATATAACTATTATGAAGTTAGTAAATGGTTATAAAAGAATTTTATTGTTGATATCTTTACTGATATTAGTTCCTAATTTAGTAAAGGCTCAAATAAATGGCGTTAGAGAATTGAATTCTAATATTATAGTTCAATATATTTCAGCAATGGTAACTTCGTTATTCAATGCTTATATAATAGCTGCTCAGCAATTTACTAGTAATCCTAGTTCTGCACTCTTATTAGCCATAATACTTTTTATATTATTCTCTGCTCTATTTATGGCAATCTATAACTTATTATTTGAAATATTTATGCAGAAATTACAAGGTACACAAGTGACTGATCAAATGCAAAAAGCTAAAACTTTAATGGTCTTTTCTTTAGGAACAATATCTGCATTTTCAATTGGATATGCTGTTCCATTTCTTGTAAGTTTTCTAGGATTTGCATTATTTTTGATCATGTTACTTGCTATTATTGTAGTATCATACTATGGGGGTAGGTCTGTATTCTCTGCAGCAAAGGTCGGATATAGCGA
>DAIUEN010000052.1:0-2037 GCA_036845085.1 Candidatus Nanopusillus sp. | reverse complement strand
ATTTTTGTTCAATCAAAGGATATACTTCAACATCAATTTCAGCCGAATTACCTGTTTTCTCTATAGATATTGTAACAGTTGATCCTACATATTTTCCTACCGGTATTCTAAATCCAGCTATACCACTTTCTGTATCAAATATAAAATTAATGCTTGGTAAAATATCTGAAAAGTCAAACATATTGTCTTTTTCCTTTATAGCAACTAAACCTATCAATGGAGCATTATTTAGTTTAACATTATATCCTTCTATAACACATAAAGATGATGAACAAGATACTGTAGTATTTGGTAAGATGCATAATAGTAATAATTCTGATTTACGACCTTCAGATTTTACAGCAATACCATAATATCTACCATCGTTAAAAATTTTTCCACAACTTGTACCAGAATACAAATAAGCATATCCAACAGGTAATTTACCCAGTCCCTTTATATTAATCTCTATATCCTTATTACCTATATAATTTCTGCTAATTACCTCACATGATGTACTATGTCCCAACAAATAATAGTCGTCTTCTTCAGATACATTAGTTATATTAGTTAGTACTAAATTCTTAGATATATCACATTTCACAACATACAAATACAATTCATTGTTCTCAGATGCAATGACAAAGTTATACAATGGATTATAGTTTGTAATAGTAATTACACTCTTTTGACTATTACCATTTATTGCATTTACTATTTCTTTACCATATCCTTTGTATTTTCTAGCTTCAAATATAGATATTCCAGCAATAGATAGTAAAATATAAACTATTGCAATAATTAGAATGACAGTTATTATTATTTCAAATATAATTTTTAAAAATAATCCAGCACTCCCTTTCATATAAACTATAAAACTTTTGTATTTATTTAAGTTTTTTGTAATAAAAAATAAAACTATCTACCTACAATTCCTTTTCCACTAGCAATATCTCCTAATATAGCCTCATTTGCTGACATATAATTCATGTCATATGGATAAAGAGTAATTGAATATACTATTCCACCATTTTGTAGGTATGGTTTAACAAAGTTATAAACCGGTACCTTTTTTGTACAACCTATTTCATCAGCTTTTTCTCCAGTAGATTTTGCTGCACCTATTAATACTATTGACTTGTATCCATTAGTAGCATATTTATTAGAGAATCCTAGTGGTTCTATACCAACTGGTTGTAGATGTCTTGCACTTATAGAGTTAATATACTTTATAGTATAATACACAGGACCTAGCTTACCCCAAGTTCTTTCACAACTACTATAAGGTATAAAAGTTAAGTTATGTTCTTTCAAGGCTTTATCACCATACAATAAATAGTTTGTATTTAATGTTGAGGTTAAATTACTTACAACAGCTGCAACTTGTGTGTTCGTATTATAAGGTACCATTATAGTTGGTTTACCATTATATTCCGCTGTTGGGATACTTCCTCTCATTACAATATACATATTGAAATCTCCTCTACTTCCGGTTTGTTGCTTTAGTTCTGATGCAAATGATGTAAATGAAGATATTACATCACATGTTGAAGAATAATCCTTTTCTACTTTTTGAATTAATACTACAGGTACTTCTGTTCTTGCTTCTAATGTTCCATCTCTTCTATTGTAAATATTTACTTCTGCTGAGCTTAAATTTGGAATTATTATACAATATTGATCAGTTTCTTTTATATCATAACTACCTGGTTTTCCCAAAGATATTATTGCTATCTTATTATCTAGTTTTTGTCCCGGTTTTATATTTGGTGTTGTTTTTGTAGGTTTTTTATCTTCTGTTTGTGTAATGGTCTCTGTATATGTTTGTACAGTGGTAGTTTTCTTAGTTGTTTGATCTCCAATATATTTGTCAGAATCTCCTTTCATAAGAGGTCCTCCAAATATTGCACCTAATGCTGCAATACTACCTATTACTGCTGCTAAACCTACAGCTTTAACCTTACTCAAACCTTTCGGAGGTTGCATAATATATAAGTCTTATATAAGTTTTAAAAGTTTATCATTATTAAGTAGATATAACAATGTTGTATGTTTAAA
>DAIUEN010000051.1:0-2185 GCA_036845085.1 Candidatus Nanopusillus sp. | reverse complement strand
AGCCTATATAAATTAAGAGATAAAATAAGAAAGTATATTGAAAAGATAATGTATGAAATAGCACCAAATCTTTCTGAAGTAGCAACACCTACAATAGGGGCAAGATTAATTGCAAAAGCTGGTGGGTTATATGAATTATCATTATTACCATCATCTACAATACAGGTATTAGGAGCAGAGAAAGCTTTATTTAAGCATTTGAGAAAAAAGACTCCACCTCCAAAACATGGAATTTTGTTTAATCATCCATATATACAAAGATTACCTCCGAAAAAGAGAGGAGCTATGGCTAGGACGTTAGCATCTAAGATAGCGATTGCTGTCAAAGCTGATTTAAGTGGAAAAATAATATATAAAGAACTAAAAGAAGCATTAGAAGAGAGATTTAAAGAGCTAAAAGAAGGAGTAAAAAGTAAAAACAAATGAACATAAAACCAATAAAAGAAAATAAAAACATTTTTATAGATAACAAAGGAAATTTATATACTAAAAACCTTATTAAAGGTCAAACAGTCTATGAAGAAAAGCTAGTAAATTACAATGGAGAAGAATATAGAGAATGGATTGTCAGTAGATCTAAATTAGCTGCTGCTATAAAGAAAAATATTGGAATGGTTCCAATAGAAGTTGGAGACAAAGTTTTATATTTGGGAATAGCATCTGGAACTACAGCATCTCATATCTCTGACATTATAGGTCTAAAAGGTATTATATATGGAGTAGATATTGCTTATAGGGTATTAAGAGAATTGGCATTTATATTAGAAAAAAGAAAAAACATCATTGGAATTTTATCCGATGCATCATACCCTGAAAGATATTTACATGTAGTCCCTAAGGTAGATTTGATTTATCAGGATGTAGCACAACCTCATCAAATAAGAATATTTATTAATAATGTGGACTTATATCTAAAGAACAAAGGATATGCTTTTCTAGCTGTAAAATCTAGATCTATTGATGTAAGTAAAGATCCTAAGATTATATTCGAAGAAGTTAAAAAGAGTTTGGAGGAGCATGGAATGAAGATAATAAAAATGGTTAGATTGGAACCATATCATGTAGATCATGCAATGTTCTTAGTACAAAATAAATAATTTTTAAATATATCTATTAAGATATATTTTCAATGAAGAAAATATTTACATGTCCATATTGTGGGCATGTTTTATATGGTAGTAAGAACTATGCAAAACATATTATCAAATCTCATTATAGAAGGATTAGAATGAATAAAAGAAAAATGAAAAAGTTTAAGGAGAGGTTATTAATAATTCAATCAAAAGTAGAAAATGAGATAGAATTAACAAATTTTGAAAAAATGATGTTAAATAAAGCTAAATTAAATAATATAAATTACGAGAATTTTTAAATAGGTAATTTTTTATAAAAATAATTACTTTTGACTTTTTATAATTATTTTTTAATCTATCTAGATAGTAAATAATTTTAAATTTTCCTCTTGGTTTAATTCTCTAATAATTCTTTCATATATTATATTTTCTACGTTTTTAAGTCCTTTGACTCTTTTTTCAATATCTTCAAATGATTCAAATGGTTTTTTGTTTCTTTCATTTAATATATACTCCAAAATTGTTTTTCCTATTCCAGGCAACAATTCTAAGGTGTGGACTTTAATGTTGTAAGGTCCAGCTTTATTGAAAAATTCTACAAATTTTTTTTCTTGTTTCTTTATTAAATCTTTTAAAACTATTTCCAAATTTTGTTTTGCTATCAAAGGTAAATCTTTTATAGAAACTCTTTTCAGTATAGACTTTACTTTTGGTCTTTTTCCTGGTCCAATATATAATTCTTCTAATGGCTGTACCGGAACTCCTGGTTTTATTGTTACTAACAATAAAGTATAATAATCTACCCCTACTACATAAGCTATAGGTTCTTTTATATTTTGATTTGGATCTCCATCTGGCAAAAATTGTAATACTATTGCTTTTTCGTCTCTTTTTTCTTTTAAAGGCCTATTTATTGGCATATTTTTTGATAATTTCTAGTATTTTTCCCATTTCTTCTTTCTTTAGTGTATAAGTATATAATATTGTTTTTAGTTCTTCTTCATCTTTTGGCAAGAATACTAGAATTTGTATTTTTAATTCTTCAGGTATGTTTATGTCTTTTAGTTCTTCAAGTATCTTTTGCTCTTTATCTAGATCTAACTTATATACAC
>DAIUEN010000050.1:0-2605 GCA_036845085.1 Candidatus Nanopusillus sp. | reverse complement strand
TATGTACACTCTGTTTATGACTTTAAATCTTTTAAATATCTAGAATATTTAAATAATAATTACTTATTCTATAGTTATTTATACAAAGAATTAAATATGACAGATGAAGATTTATATACAATAATAAGTATAAAGAATAGATTAGGATATGATTCATGGATAAACCTTTTATTTATATTTAATGGATCGGAAGATTCTATAAAAGATTTTTCCCTATCTGAAAAGGAGATTGAAGTTATCAAAAAACTTTATAATTCGAGATTTAAACTAAATCCATATTTGTATATAGATTATACAGATATAGGCAAATCGATGGCATTTGAATTTTTAGCTTCCAATGAATCAAACGATAGAATAACATATTTATCTCCATTTACTGCAATAAGTGACAAAACATATGGACAGGGTGTAGTTTATAACAACTTATACATATTTATAGACAATAACAATCTAACTTTTTATGGATATAAACCATTAGATGAGGATATAGAAATAAATGGAACCTTATTAAGAAAATGTGTATATGATCATAGAATTGGTGGAATAATAAATAGTGATACTTGTTCCAAAATTTTTGCAGTATCCTTAATATATAATGAAAGTTTATTAAATATAAGTGGAATTAAGTATAATATTAATGTAGATATTTTAACGGATGTTGAAAAAATAAAAGATGCATATGTATTTATATATAATCCTATAGATAATAAAATATATCAGTTAAGGTTAAAATACCTTTATTATTTAGGAATTCTAAAAGAATTTGAAAATTCATCCTATGAAGGATTATTGTATATATTACCATCTATTTTAAAAATAATAAAAGGAGATTTAACTGGATATATTGATAGAGCCTATTTATCATCTCCTAAAGAGGTGAATTATTTATGGATAAGATTATACTTTTTAAATGAAAATAACGATTATTTTACTTTAGTATATTATAATACTCTAAAATATGGTTTACAACCAATAATATATTCAGATTATCCAGTATATAAAATATGGAAAATAAATCTTCCTGAAAATTTAGAAGTTCCAGAATATTATTATTGTGTATTCTTAGCAATAGATTTGGATGGTATAAATAAATGCCAAAAATTATTTAATAAACCTTTCTTAAATAGTTATTATAATGTTTAGTCAAGATATAATTTTATTGGCAATTTTTCCTATGTTTGTTTCTTTTTTTATTACATATATTTTAATAAAAAGATGGATACCTATCGCTCATAAATTGGGATATGTTGGTAAAGATATGAATAAATATGATCATCCAAAAGTTGCAGAGATTGGTGGTCTATACGCAATAATAGGTACTATATTTGGATTATTGATATATGTGGGTGTAAAATCATATATCCTCAAGACATATGATACTCTAATATATGTTTTTTCTATAATTTCTTTACTGTCATTAGTTACTATTTTAGGTTTATTTGATGATATTCTTGGATGGAAAAAAGGATTAAAAACTTGGCAAAAGTTATTTTTACCTTTACCACTATCATTGCCATTGATGGTTATTCCTTTAGATCATACTTCTATTAACTTACTTTTTATTGGTACTATAGATTTTGGTATATTTTATTCCCTTCTTTTAATTCCATTAGCTATTTTAGGTACGGCTAATGCTGTTAATATGTTGGCAGGGTATAATGGATTAGAAGCGGCTATGAGTCTGATGTTATTAGGAGCTGTTAGTATAAAATCTTTTTTAATGGGTCAATATTTTATAACTCAAATATCTTTAATAGCTATATCTTCTATTATAGCTTTTTTAATTTTTAATTGGTATCCAGCAAAAGTATTTCCAGGAAACGCATTTACTTTTGGTATAGGAAGTTTGTTTGGAGCTTTAGTTATATTTGGAAATATGGAATATTTCGGATTGATATTATTTACTTTATATTTTTTAGAATTATTTCTATTTCTTAGAGGCATATTTAATGGAATATATAAAGAAAACTTTGGAAAACCTAATGAAGACGGGTCTTTAGAATTGCCATATAATAAAATATATAGTGTAACGCATTTATCTATAAAATTAAATAAAATAATTTTTGGCAAAGCAACAGAAAAAAATGTGGTTTTATTTATTTTGCTAATGCAAGTACTAATAACTATTTTGGCATTTTTAATTATATAAGAATGTTTTATTATGAGTAAAATTATTTATATATATACCGGTAAAGATATATCTGAACTTTTTTATAATTTATCTATCCTCGAATCTATATCTAAAAAGTATAATTTTGAATTAATTTGTATTGCTAAGATTAATGATAAAGAAGAAATTAAAAAAATTAAGAAAAAAATTAACGTAACGTTTTATATAATAAGATCATGGGATGATATACATAAAATAAAATTTAAAGGAAAAATCATATTAATTAAAGATAATATTTTAGTACCGATAAAAAAAATAATAGAAGTAGATAAGAATTTGGATAATAATGATATAGTTATATTAAGAGAAAAATCCATATTTAATATTTTTCTAGATAAAATCGTTGGTATAAAAGATTTGCCAATATTCTATGACTTTAGAATATATCATTTATTAGAAAATAAAAGAAAAAATTATATAGATACAGAATTAATA
>DAIUEN010000049.1:0-3057 GCA_036845085.1 Candidatus Nanopusillus sp. | reverse complement strand
GCATCATATACATAACTTAATTTTGTTTTTCCCAAATCCAAATGATATTCTAATATTCTTAAAAATCCCATATAAAATGAAATAAAAGAAGATATTGCAATAGTTAAGGAAAATATCATTTTAAATCCTTTTGAATTATCTAAAAACCTTTTAGTCAATATAAATATAGTTGGTATTATCATTATAAGATATCTAGAGTCCTTTTGTTTTATGAATAATGATAAAAATAATAGTGACAATATTGTATATAAATATATTATTTTTTCTATATTATCCATTTTCCTAAAATCTTGAACTAATGAAATTAAGTAAAACCCTAAATAAAACATAATGCCTTCTAATATTACATATATTGATTGATATTTTGTGTAAGTATATACTACATTTGCTTGTTCTATAAATATAAATATTGGATTTTTATATAAAATTAAGTTATAAACAAAGTAAGGTGTGAAAAATATAAAAGAATATAATAAAAATTTCAATCTTTCTTTATTATTTCTAAGGAACATTATAGAAATTATTGAAAATATAGAATATTCGTACTTAAATAAAATAGATATAGTAGTAAATAAAGAAAACATAACTAGGTTTTTTTCTTTATTATCTAGAAAATACTTGTTTAGGAAATAGATTGAAAAAATTAGAGAAGACATGGCATATATATCGGGATATATCTTAGAACCCCAAAATATTATTAGTCCATTTATTGACATAAAAAAGATCAGCATCCAATTGATCCAGTTATCAGAATATTTTTCTTTTAATAATTTATATAAAAAAACTATAGAAGTAGAATAAAATAAAGACAATATTATTTTTATTATTGTTATATTAAAGTTTGTTATATGTGAAATAGGTACTAATATCCACCATAGCATTGGAAATCTATAGTATTCAAAATATGGAGTATTATATAATACATGCATAGCATTTGCAAGATAAGAATATTCATCCCATAATAGTATGAATGGAGATGTTAATATTACAATTAATTGTGGTATGAATGAAATCAAGAAAACATATATGTAATCTTCATAGTTTTTCATAAATACTTATTCAAAAACATTTTTAAAAATTTGTTATTATGATCTATTTATGATATTTAAAAAAGGTTTATATAAGAAATTTAATACTTTCTTAGTTTTAATTATTGTAATGGCCCAAATATTTTATTTTATGAACTATGGAAATTCTAAATTATTTAGTAAATTCTTTTAATTATTTGAAAAAAGATATTCCTGCAACAGTATTATATGGATCTTTACTACTATTTCTACTTTTTATATTTTTTTTATTACCAATTTTAGGTCAAATATTGTTCTCTTTGTTTTTTGTAAGAATAACAAAATGGTATTATAAAAGATTGGATATATTGGAAAAAGAAGTTGATAACAAACCAGCGATATTATGTTTAATAATTTTATCTTTGTTGTTTTATTTTTCTATAATTTTTATTTTTCTATATTTTGCTTTTTATTTGTTTGAAACATTATATTATTCATGGAATATCGATAATGTTTTTCTATTACTTGGCAAAATATTATCTATAATTTTTTCTATTTTATCTCTAATATTTATTTATACAATATTTGGTAATTTGATTGGAAGAGAAGAAAAATTTAGGATAAATATAAAAAAATCTTTAATAATTGGTGCTATATCTTCTATAGCAATGATTATCCCTTTAATAATGTATCTGTCACTAATATTATTAATTCTAAAGTTTCCTCTTTATATATTTTCTTTCTTATGGATTTATTTAATTTTTTCTATATTCTTATTTCCATACTTTGTAATATTGAACGGCATTTTGGCAAAAAATTTATAATTTTCAAATTAGATATTAAAAACAATGGATTTATTGGATTACATACTAGAGGCATATGATATTTTTAAGGATAAAATATTAGAATCATTTGTTGCCGGAATATTTATAATCCTAGTTTCAATATTATTAATTATACCGGTTTTGGGATGGTTTTTTTATTCAAAATTATTACTGAAAATAATTGTTTGGTATTATGATAAATTAAACATTAAAGTAGATATGAAATATGATATAGCTTTCAAATCAATATTTATACAAATATCAATTATTATGACTGGAGCGACAATAATGTTTATTTCGATATTTTATAACTTTTTAATATCAAATATAGAATTTATGCTTTATCTTATTATATTTAGTTTGATTTTAATTATATTAGGTTCCATTATTCAGATACTTTTATTATATACACTATATGGAAGTATTTTAGGGAAAGTAAATAAATTTAAGATATATTGGAAAGAGTCCCTACATTTATTTTTTGCTGGATTTATAGTTGGCATAGTATATTATTTGTTATACTTTATAATTAATACTATACCATATGTTGGCTCTATAATTGCATTTGTATTTAGTATTTTTTATGCAGCATATATACACGTTCTATATGCAACTGTAACTAAAAATATTTTATAAATATTTTTTTTATTTAATTATGAATGGTGTTAATAGAGAGTTTGAGAGAATCTTTTGATAGAGTAAAAAACTTTAATAATATATTGTATACACTTATAGCAGGATTTGGATATATATTAATAGGGACATTAAATATTATACCAATTTTAGGGGCACTCATAACTTCCTATTTGATTCCAAGATTAACTGCATGGTATTATAATAAAGTGGGATTAAACGTAAATCCAAACTATGATGTAGCATTTAAAGCATTGTTAATACCACACCTAATCATTCATTTAGGATTAGTGGTTATTATAGTATCTTTAGGTCTTGCATTATTTTCTAAATTATCAGAATTAATTTTGCTTGGCAGCGTAGATTCTTTTAGCGAACTTCTTGGTCTATTTAGCGGTATAATTATTGGTGCAATTTTAATATTAGCTGGAGCAATAGTTTTCATTCTATTTCTATACACAATATATGGAGGTATTGTTGGGAAAGTCAATCAACTTAAAATAGAATTTTCGAAGTCTTTATACTTGTTAGCATTATACATAATATTATATATTGTAATATTTATAATAAACTATTTATTATCAATAGTACCA
>DAIUEN010000048.1:0-3412 GCA_036845085.1 Candidatus Nanopusillus sp. | reverse complement strand
TAAGTTTTAAAAGTTTATCATTATTAAGTAGATATAACAATGTTGTATGTTTAAAAATTCAAAAAGTAGAAAAGGATTTATGTAAGGATCAATAGAGTAAAGATAACTTTACAGGCTAAATTAGATAAAAGTATGCAAAATATAAAATAAAATTAAAATTATCGCAATATAGTATATAGATGTATAAATAATATTTATTTTTGGCTGAATATTTATTTTTATTGGATGATCCAGGTAAATTTTTTGTTCTTCTATATCATAAAATGCTAAAAAGTTAAAAAAAGTTTTCTTTTTTATTATTATAGTTGTATTTTCTTCCAAAAAATTAGAGAAACTATCAACAAAATAAGAATTATTATTTATTATTATATTTATTTTATATTTAGATGTTATATTTACTAAAAAGTATCTAGTAAAATTACTAATTGTTATATTATTTGGCTCTTGAATATACAATTTTAGATTATCTTTTCCATTATATTCATAAATTATATTGTTTAATCTAACTGTTTTATTTACTATAGTAATATACAGTGTCTCTTTATCTTTAACATATATATTAGTAGTAAGGTTTTCAGAATATAGTGTAATATTATTATAGTTTATTATAATTGGAAAATATGAAGTTATAGTAACTAAATAATATGTATCATATGGAATGTTTATTTTTTCTGATTTATTTACATAGAATTTATATTGTGAATTTTTCGATTTAAATAATATTTTTTTATCTTCAGAATATTTTTCAGGTTCTATTATTTTTATGTTTATAATACTACCTTTTTTTGCAAAAATCGATATATTTGTTATGTTATATATCTTTTGATTACCATTTATATCTTGAAATTCTATTTCAATTGGAAATATAGAATATATCTTCAATAAATAATATTCTTCATAATATGGATAAATTTCTATATATTCATCATTTGGTAATTGTATAATAGTAGAATTGTAAAATAATCCATTAACGAAAAAACCTCTTAACAGCAATATTTTATCTTCAAATTCTATTATTTCTCTATAATATTCTGACAAATTTATACTTTCATTTAAGAACTCTATAGTTATATTTCCGATATTAGTATTATATAATCTTATTTTTTGAACTTTACTATTTAGTTCACTTGAAACAATAGCATAATTTTTATCAATCTTGGAAAATAGATTTACTGCAAATTCTCCAGTAGAAATAGATATATTATAGAGATTTTCAAATGATTTTAAATCACCATCATAGTAAAAAATTTTTAGTATGGCTCTTGTATTATTTAAATAAGCAATACTCCTATCTCCATTACCTGCAAACACTAGTTCTGTATTCAAGACATGATTTTTGTATATACCATTTAGAAAATATGCATTGTCAGTGTATTTATTTACGAAAGTTACATTATCGTACCATACAATAGAATTACCTATTACATATCCAAAAGATAATACTACAGGATGTGTGTTTGAAATCATCATAATTAAAGATCCATTCAATGGTAAACTATAGCTATTTATGTTTGTTGGATAAGCATACCAATATCCTTCTACAAGATCTATATATACTTCTCCATTACCGTCTAAATTTAAGTAATCGGACTTAACTGCAAGTAATCCTTTATTGCTAGAATAATATGAAGTAAAATTCCATATATTATTTATTACAAAATATCTATTATTTTTTGGGTATAAAACTAATACATTCTGAACCCAATATATCTCATTATCTACATATAAATAAGAATTTAGTTGTAAAGAAATTCCTTTATTGTTAGAACTATATCCATCAATATTATATATAGTAAAGTTACCAAATATAGCTTTTGTTATTACATTCTGTAAGGAAGATATTCCTACTGCAGAAGAATTAAAACTCTGGATATGTATTTTTGGATTATTACTACAAACATTTGGAATTATCAAATAGTATTTAGTATTATTAGAAAAATAAATAATTGTTGAATTTTTCTGCTGTAAGGTTTTAATATAAATAGGATTTCCACTAGGATATTTTTCTTCTTCAATATAATATAAATCTATGTTACAATTATCGTCATTTATTACAAGAATATAATTATCGCTGAGAGGTCCTGAGTATATATAACTGCTAAAACTTATTGAAAAAATTTTTATTAAAAAATATAAAATTAACAAAAGTACAATTGCTAATCTTTTTAGTATAAATGCTTTCATTATATATAATTTAACTTTTTAGCTGTTTTCTCATCTAAATAATAAGCCTCTATTCCTTCTTCTCGTAGTTTATTCGATAAAACTTTTGAAAGAATTCCTGTTTTACATATTATCAAATATTTCTTATTCTTTTCAAATTTGTAGTTATTAAATTCTTCAGCTTTCACTATTATTAGTTCATTTTTGTTAGGTATTTTTAAATTATATTCAAAAATCTCTATATCTTTAAGCTCATATATATTTTCTATTTCTCTATCGAAGTCCATATTTAACTTTGACAATTCTTTAACAATTATTTCATATCTTGGCTTTGTTGTTACTTTTTTTTCTATATAACATATCTCTGGTGCTCTTATATCATAAACTCCGATCTTCTTTGCTATTTCAAGTATTTCATCCTTATTTAATCCAATAAGAGGTCTTAATACCAAAAAATCTACAATTTTATCCAATACATTTAGAGAATCTATTGTCTGAGTAGAGACTTGGCCAAGAGATTCTCCAGTTATTATAGCATTATATTTATTCTTTTTAGCAAAACTTTCTGCAATTTTATATAATAAAACTTTGAACATAATTTGTTTATATTTTTTCCTTACTTTTAGTAGTATGTTTATATCTAAATCATATATAAAAAGTTTAGAATCTGGAAAATATTCTTTTAATTTTTTATAAACTCTAAAAATATATTCTAAATAAGTTTTTCCAGCTAAATTAACAAATAAAAAGTCAACACTCATACCTCTTTTTCCAATTAAAAAAGAAGCTACAGAAGAATCTGATCCTCCAGAGAATAATACCAATCCTTTTCCTTCTGCCCCCAACGGTAATCCACCGGGTCCATCAAGTTCTTTATCATATATAAAGGTGAAATCTTTATGAATTTCTATTTTTATAGTTTTATTAGGATTCTTTAAATCAACTTTTAGCTTTAATTCTTCTTCAATTTCCCTACCAAGAATTTTATTAAATTCTATAGAAGTATATGGAAAACTTTTGTCAACTCTTTTAGTTTCTATTTTAAAAGTTCCATTAAAATCTATTAATAATTTTTTTACAGTTTCTTTAATATCTTCAATTTTTGTTTTCACATAAATAGCTGGATAAATTTTTTTAATACCGAAAGTTTTCATTAATATGCTCATCCAACCTTCATTATACCCCCATATTATTATTCTACCTCTTCTAACTTCAATTTTTTCAAAATTTATCCTTTTTTTTATATCTC
>DAIUEN010000047.1:0-3490 GCA_036845085.1 Candidatus Nanopusillus sp. | reverse complement strand
GGTCTATACTATATATTATATATGGTATTATTTACTATATTTTAGGAATTATATTTTTTAATTCGATTTTTAACCTCTATTTAGTATTTTTAATTTATTTTCTATTAAAAACATTTGAAAAAGAAAATAACCCAATTTCATATATTTTATATTTATATATAATACTCTTTACTACTTTTTATTCAATCAATGTAAAAGACATTAGTAAAAATATTATCAATTACTTAAATAATAATACTATGGAAGTTTATTCAAATTTCTATGACATATATATAAACAATATGGTGAGTTCTTATTCTTTGGGATATTATACTGCAATAGATGTATTAAAAAAAGAAAATTTGTTTTTTTGTATACCAACATTATTAAATAATAGTAGTCTATACATTTCAGAATTTAACAAAACATTACAATTATCTTATTTAGACTTTATAAATAATCTAAGTAGAAGTAACGAAATTTTCTTTGAGAATAATATAAAAAGATATGAACCATTTATTATTTTAGCTATAGCCTTCTTTTTCTATCAATTATTTTTATTTTTAACAATGATGATTAAAAAAGCAGAAGAATCATTATAATTTTTAAATATTTCTATTTACTATATGTTAGATGTTATTCTGTCCGAAATGTGGGTCTATAATGAAAAAAGAGGGAGAATACTTAATATGTATTAAATGCGGGCATAAAGAGAAAATAAAAAATAAAAATAGCCATGTTTTCGTTGAAAAAACGAATAATTCTAAAGAAATTACTATAATAGAAAAAGAGTACAATGTTTTACCAGTAGATGAAGCAATCGTATGCCCCCAATGCGGAAATAAAGGTGCATATTTTTGGTCTATTCAAATGAGAGCTGGAGATGAAGGAGAAACAAAATTCTACAGATGTACAAAGTGCGGATATACCTGGAGAGTCTATGATTAAGAAAATAAGGAATTTTTTTATTTATATTTTATTTGGAAACGATCTTACTAGTTATCTACTATTCATAATCTTTATCCTGATGATATATATTATTATACAATTAACTTACCCTCCACTTTTTTCTGTTGTGGTTACTCCTTCAATGGAGCACAAAAATTTTGTATGTGAAAAATACGAAAAATATAATTTAACCTGTAGTAATTTTTCAAAATTTCCATATCCAGCAGGGATTAACGCTGGAGATATTGTAATAATATTACCAGTTATTAAAGAAATAAATGTTGGTGACGTAGTTCTGTATAAAAGCAAGAATGGAAGTATAGAAATATTTCATAGAGTAATTGGAAAATATTATGAAGATGGGAAAGAATATTATATATTAATGGGTGATAACAATTTGGGTCCTTTGTTATATGAAAATGAAACAAAAATGGATAAAAATAGAATAATAGGTGTAGGAGTTATTAGGATACCTTTCTTAGGATTGTTAAGATTAATTAATATTTAAGAAATATTTCTTTTAAGTATTCATAAGATTTCTTTGGTTTATAATCTTTTGTTAATATTCCAAAATGTAAATTATGTCCTAGAAAAAATTCCCAACAATCTACTAAGCTCCAATAGAACACTCCTTTAATATTATAGCCCAAATGGATCTTATAAATTAAAAATTTCAAAGTTTTTTTTATATTTTTTGCTTTTATATATTCATTATCTAAGTTTAAGCCGAATTCTGTAATAAATATTGGTTTTTTATATTTTTTTAGCTTTATTAGAATATCATTTAGTTTAGACAGAGAATAAAAATATTGATAATTTATTATTTTTTTCTTTTTTGTAAATTTTACATATCCATAATAATTTATACCCAAAGCATCTATATGCAATATAGGATATAAAAATTTATAATTCTGTAATATAGCTTTTGAAAATAAATATAATATTTTATATTGATTATCAAATAAAGGTATAGATAAATTTTCAGTCCATATTAATTTAAAATCATAGTCTTTTTTAGAAAAATCATAAATTAATTTATTAAGACGTCTTATTGAAAAATATTCTTTTAATGCTATCTTAGATGCATCTAATACTGAATTAGAATAATTAATCCTAATGGCTTCAGTCCATATAAATGCTGAATAGACTAGTGGTTCGTTAAAAGTTATTATATACTTTACATCTAACTTATTTAGCTCCTCAAAAACTTTTTTAGAGAATTCTAAAAATAATAATGAAATTCTTTTATCTTGGAATAGACCAATGTTATCGTAATGAAATAAAGTTACAAATGGTTCTATATTATTTTCTTTTAGCTCTTTAATAAAATTTATATATACCTGTAAACTACTTTTATCTTTTATATATCTTGGAAAAGAAATTGAAAATCTAAATGCATTTGCATTTAAGTCAGTTAAAATATGTATTAAATTTCTATAATTGTCAGGATACAAAGGTATATTAACTTCTATTGGGGGTAAGAGTCTTTTTCTTATAGAATTAATTACAAGGCTTTCGTAATCATAATTTCCCTCTAACTGTAATGCCGAAATAGAAAATCCTTTATATAGCATTACTTAAAAGTATTAAATAAAATTTTTGAGCCTTCATATAAAACTTTTAGATTATATCCCCCTTCCAAAACAAAAATTGCTTTTTTGTTTAAATTTTTTATAAGCTCGAAAACACGTTTGTAAGTTTCTAAACTAATATTAAATACTGATAAAAAATCTCTTTTCTCCATATCAAATCCTAAAGATACAAAAATAATATATGGATCTAAGTTTTTTATTAGGTCCATTATTTTATCTTCAAATAATTTCAGATAATAATAGTCATCGATTCCATGCTCCAGAGGAAAATTATAATAATTATTTCCATTATCGAATCCTGAGAGGGGATATATATTTTTTGCATGCGTAGATATAAAAAAAATGTATTTTTTATCTTTTATAATATCTTGTGTTCCATTTCCATGATGGATATCTATATCTAAAATTAAAATATTTTTTTTCCTATATTTTTTTCTAAAATATAAACTGCCTATAGCTACATTATTAAAAATACAAAATCCATTTGATATATTAACATATCCATTTCTTCCGACATGATGACCTGGAGGTCTTGTAGGAACAAAAATATAATTATATTTTTCGATAAGGTCTACAGCTTTTATTATTGACAATACTGAAGATAATATAGAATACATAGATTTTGGCGATATATAAGTATCTTCATCTATGAATATTGTTTCATTATATTTTAAAGACCTTTTTGCAATTTTTTTGATAAATTTAATATATTTCCATGAATGTGCTAAACCAATATATCTATATACATCTCTATTTATTTTATATGGCTTTTTTATATCAACATTTGACTCTTTAATCGCTTTTATTATTGGTAATATCCTTTGATTATTTTCAATATGATCTCTAAAATTGTGATATATTAAATTTTTAGATAATATTACTATCATATACCTATATATTTTTAATCAATTTTAAAATAATGTATGATGTTATTCTAATAGGAATAGACGAAATATGGATAAAATCTGAAA
>DAIUEN010000046.1:0-3689 GCA_036845085.1 Candidatus Nanopusillus sp. | reverse complement strand
ATAAAAATTATAAAAATTCTATTACAGAATATTGATAACAGTGTTATATATATAAATATATCAATGTAATTATATTAGATGGAAACCATAACAATTAAAGGGCCCCTTACTGAAGAAAAAATAAAGATGATCTCTGAGATAAAAGAAGAACCAGATTGGATGCTTAATATTAGAATAAAAGCATTTAGGGCATTTAAAGAATTACCACTACCAAATTTTGGACCAGATTTATCAAAAATAAATTTTGATAATATTACATATTACTCTTCACTTAAATCTCCGATAATAAGAAGTTTTGATCAATTACCAAGTTTTATAAAAGATGTTATAGTAAAATTAGGTTTAGAAAAAGAATTTGAATATTTATCATCTTTATTCATTCAATGGGATTCTTCCGTAATTTTGAAAGAAGTAAAAAAATATTTGGAAGAAGAAGGTGTTATATTTACTTCATTAGATGAAGCTGTAAAGGAATATCCAGAAATTTTGAAAAAATACTTCTCAAAAATAGTTCCGATAAATGATAACAAATTTGCGGCTTTAAATACAGCAGTATGGTCTGGAGGTGTATTTATATATATTCCAGAAAATAAAAAAATAGATCTACCACTTCATGCATATTTTTTGATTAATTTAGAAAATATGGGACAATTTGAAAGAACATTAATTATCGTAGAAAAAAATGCCAAAGGATTTTACATAGAGGGGTGTACTGTACCTACATATGCTTTAGAACCATTACATGCTGCAGTTGTAGAAGTATTTGTTAAAGAAAATTCTGAATTTACATATTCTACTATTCAAAATTGGTCAAAAAATGTATATAATTTAGTTACAAAAAGAGCAAAAGTAGAAAAAAATGCAAAAGTTAAATGGATATCTGCAGAATTTGGAAGTAAAATTACAATGCTATATCCTGGATTAATTTTAGAAGAAAATTCTTTCGGAGAAATATATACTTTTAGTTTACCAGTAGATGGTCAGATCTTAGATACTGGTGGAAGGATCATCTCAATAGGAGAAAATAATAAAGGAATTATAGTAACAAAATCTATTGCAATAGGAAAAAATAAAGAAACCATATCTATAAATAGAGTAGATATAAAGATATTAGAAAAATCTAGAAATTCCTACATTGTATCTAAATGTGACTCTTTGATAGAAGGCAATGGAAAAATAATATCAATACCGAGGATAGAAGTATTTAATAACAATAATTACTATAATCACGAAGCAAAAATGGAAAAAATTGATGAAGAAAAATTATTATATTTATCTTCTCTTGGAATAGACAAAAAAGATAGTAAAAAATTGATATATTTTGGATTTATAGATGATATAATCGAAAAATTCCCTCCGTTATATCAATTAGAAATAAAAAGGCTATTCGATCTAGAATTAGAAAAATTAGGAGGATTCGGATAAATTGTTATACCAGTTATATATTTTTTTAAATGATTTCTTTATAATTTTTCTTGCTTGTAATGGTTTTATATTGAAATAATCTGAAATTTTATTAAAACTCCAAGCCAATAAAGTTTTAGAAATTAATATCTTTTGTTCTAATTCGTCCAAAGCCACTTTATCTTTTTTAGTGTATAGTAAATAGTACATAAACAAAGATTTTACAACATCTGCCGCTGCTTCATAAGACATAGAATGATAAGCATATGCCTTTGCTCTATCTAACTGAATTTCCGTTAAGAAATTTTTTAAATGTGGTTTAAATTCATATGAAGTTTCTAATATCTTCAAAACCATTTCTGGTTTTATATCAAAATATACATCAGTTACAATATTTAAAAATTTCCATCTGAATTCATAATTTAATCTTTTAACAATTTTCTCCGTATATTCATCTAATGGCTTTATGACAATTCCAGAATATTCTCCAGAAACTTTATTTTTTTCTGGAGATATATGAACTAAAACAAAACCATTCTTTTGCCAAAAGTTTAATAACTCATAAGTTAAACCAAAACTAGAACCAATCCAATTATATTCATTATTCTTACCCCAACTAATTAAAGATTGTAAAGATATAGATCCTAACCCCAAACCCTGAACAGAAGGTAAAGTTGCTATTCTAACTATTCTAATACCTTTTAACTTTCCAAATTCTAAATTTCTAAAATGTTTAGTTATTATATCTGGAATTATATTTCCTCTTGGTTTCAATTCAACTAACATCTTCTTTAACGTTTCTTCATCTAACCCACCCTCATAAGCTACTTGAATTCCTGTCACAATTTTTTCATTTTCAAGTTCCAATACAAAACCATCATGATGTGGCGCATCTGCTAACATCGCTATATCATTGGGTTTGTTTTGATAATGAGCTAAAATATATATTCCTATGAATTTTTTTATTTTTGGGCTATCTTTTATAAACCACTCTGATAAAGGTATCTTATAAAATTTAACTTTTTTATTTTTTATTAATTCTAAATCTTTTTCATTAATTTCATCTGGTTCTGCATCTAAAAAGAAAGTATCATATAACCATTTCTCAATAGGATCATAATCTGCATATCTAATAGGTTTTTTCATATTGTAGTCATATATCTTGAAATCTTCTAATGTTTTTAGATATTTCATAAATCTAACAGAAAACGATCTTCCAGCACCTTCATATCCATGAATTGTAGAAGAAAATACAATTTTGTTATACTTTCTAGTATATTGATACAAAATGTTTATATCTATACCCGCCGCTTCATCAACAAATAAAAAATCATATTTTTTTCTTAATATATCGCGTGGAGATTTCCATTCTATATATATTTTATTATTTACTATCAACTTTTTTTCAGATATTTTTTTATACTTTATATTATTTCTCTTCAAAGAAATATCTAAAAACTCCATTAGCGTTTTAACATTTTCAAATGATGGAGAAGTTATCCCAATATCATAAATTTCTCCTTTATCTATTAAGTATTCTACTAACCCACCAATAGCTATACCCAATAAAGCGCTTTTTCCCCTGCCTCTATCAGCAATTATCAAGAAAATTTGTTTTTCATTCTTTAATAAATTTTCAAGCATCTTAAGAGCATTAACTTGATCTTGAGTTATACATAAACTATAAATCCTACTGGAAAATTTTATATCTTTGTCGATTATTATTTTTTCTTTTTCTAAAAACTTGTTATCTTTGAGGATACAATCTTTATCGATACCTTTTAATAGATAGTCTTTTTCCGTATCATATACTATTATATTATCATATTGAAACAATTTTTGTTTAAATCTATACTCAAATAATTTTCTTACATCTTCTAATTTATAAGGGGGAGTCAATAGATGTTTATGAAAAGTTGTTATAATATTTTCAAAATTATGTATATCTTCTATTAGAAAAACTCCAAAACCACCCCCAGATATAGTTTCTATTATTCTACCAAAATGATCTGGAGTTAAAGAATTATACATATCTAAAATTATAACATTATATGTTTTACCCAATACTTCTTTAGAATTATCGTATTCTAATTTATCAATATTATATAAATTTTTATCTACTACTTCTAAAAATTTTTCATATCTTAATAAACTAGCTCCAACATATTTTTCAGTAACATAAAGCAATTTGATTTTTTCTATGCGCTCTTTTATATATTCTTTATATATATCCAATAATATCTTAAGAGGTTCATAATATTTTTTACCAGATAAGACGATAATAC
>DAIUEN010000045.1:0-3820 GCA_036845085.1 Candidatus Nanopusillus sp. | reverse complement strand
CTTTTGTATTAATTAAAATAACTCTTAATAAATAAAGTGATATAAAATACTTTAGAATGTCTGAGAAACATACTGGTTTACGTATAAGTTTAGACAAGTATCTTAATACATTATACTTAGATTCAGGACGGAAATATGATAGATATATGGGTATAGCATTCCTTAAATCTAATAATAATTACCCCCCATGTGTTGTAGTTGGTAACTTAGAAATATCAAAAGAAGAACAAGGGAAAGAATTTTTTAATCCTTGTAAGTTTAATGATCCAGATAAACTATTTTCAGCAATCTTACATTTACTAGCAACATATATAGCTTATAATGCATTACTTAGAGGAGTTTCAGTTAGAGAAATATTTGTACCATTTGTAAGAAAATTACAATATGATAAGAGAATACATGATCAATTAGTTAATCTTGCAGAAAATTATTATAAAAAAATGAAAGAAATAGAGTATGGAGAGTAGTTAGTAAAGTATTCTATCTAATATTGTCTTTGGCATAATTATTCCGAATATGAAAGCTACATGTATGCCGCCTATTGTTGTATGTTCTGCTTCAAAGAACCTGATAGCTAATCCTCTACCCCATACTTCTTTATTGAGAAAATCTACAAGTGCTTTAGCACCAGATGAATCCCAAGGTATTAAACCATACATTACTGCATACGGTGGTTTAACAC
This sequence comes from Candidatus Nanopusillus sp., assembly GCA_036845085.1. GTDB lineage: Archaea > Nanobdellota > Nanobdellia > Nanobdellales > Nanobdellaceae > DAIUEN01. The sequence continues at coordinate 3,138 of DAIUEN010000045.1, read as the reverse complement.
TTAATACATCAATACCAAAATAAAATTGTTGACCTTCTTTTGTCTCAAATGTTATATGTACTGGTTTGAGTTTTAAAAACATTGCATTAATGTAGAAGTTGTATAAACCCCATACTATAAGGGTTAAAGCAATACCTGTCATGAAGAAACATAAAGCTATCTGTGGAGGTGTAGGCGGGAACCAGTGTACTAGTAGTTGAGATGTAGCTATGAGTAGCCATATACCTAGTACCAAAGGAAGAGATGCTAGACCTTTACGTATAATTGCATAACAAGTTACAAGGATACATGCTGCTATGATAATGTACCAGATATACACTATTACCACCTTACTTCTAATAGTCTTTCGATATATTTATACTTACATACTACAAAGTATTTTGAGCTACCAGCAAATAGTAGACCTACAAATTCATCATTTTCAGATGGTTCTGAATTATTTAATATAAATGTTGGAGACCCTGAATCCCCTCCGCTAGCAATACCTTCTACTAGTATCTGGTCTTTAAAAATTATCCATCTATCACCATACCAGACTTTTACAGTTGCACTATCATCTACTACTTTACCGATTGTAATATTAGTAGTACGTCCTACTTTCCATACCTTCCTACCTATTATACCATCTCCTAGATTAGTCTTTCTTGGATATATTATTTTATCTTCTTTTAGATATACCCCTTTAGTTATTGTTCTTTCTTTATCAACTGGATCAAAAGATGAACATGCTACATCAACATAATTCGGTTCTTCACTAGCCATACACCATTCTTCTAGTAACCATCCAAACAATATACATATCAAACGTTTCCACCAAGGTAGTTTTTTGTATCCATTAAGTGGTACATATCTTTTTAGAAAACCAACACGGTCTTCTGGGTCTTTTCCACCATCATACCTACCAGGTTGAAGTATTGCTGTTTTGTCTGGTTTCCCTTTGAATACATGCCAATTAGAGACTAAGACATCTGTACCATCTTTATCTTTAAAAATTCCACTTAAAGTACCAGCAGTAACTTCAGTACTACCGATACTGATTCCTCCAGCCAGTACTTTAAATGTCTTAGTCCTATCCATCTAATCACCCTAAAACATTTGTAATCTTCCAATAACTTTTACTTCTGTTTCATATCCTGCAAAAGTAAGAGCTTTGAATTGAGATGCTATCTCTTCATCTTCTACATATATTATTATTTTACCTTCTTTAATGCTATACCCAACTACTTTTTCTTCTTTTAATAGTTTATCAAGTATTTTTTCTATGGTTTTTTGAGACATAGTATCACTCCTTATTTAAAATAGTTAACTATCATCAATAGTATAAATCCAAATGTAGCTAGAGCTCCACCTAACATATAATTATCAGCTTGTATTGTATTTGCACCTTGTGTTAGTAATAATATAGCTATACTATATAAGATAGATCTCCAACCACTTTCTACTAACCGTTTTAATTTCATACATTTTCACCTATAAAAGCAGTATTAACAGTTCTATATATTTCTTTATGAAGTGAAAAAATAGAAAAAAAGAAAAGAAAGTAAAATTACGTAGAAGATTGTTTATTATAGTATTTTAGGAAGTAGTTACAAAAGAAGAAGATTACCATGTGTCGTAGTAATTCAGAACGGCTAAGACCGATGTGTTCACACATATGATCAAGTAAGTCTAGCAGTCCTGTAGATAATTTAAAAGATATCATTTTACTATTTCCTCTAGAAGGTTTAGAATGATCTAGATTGATTATAGTATTGTCGCAAGTTGATATAAACTCAGGTATGGTTTTAATTACTGCACTTCTAACTATTTCTGATCTATTAAGAAAAACTTTTTTTGCTACAAGTTCATCCATTGTATCGATCAATTCTACCGGCAAATGACATGTCATAGTTTTTAATCTTTTTTCATTTTCTTTGTTCATGTATTAATATGGAAACTCCTTTTTATTAAACATATATTTTCAGAGTACCTACATATGTATTTTATATTATAGATTAGGAGTGATATAATACTTGTGTATTTTTGGTCATAAGGTTTTTAACCTAATATGTTTATAAATATATTGATAAATCATGACAAAAAGTAGAAGTGTACATATAAAAATTGATGATGACCTATATAGAGAAGTATGGAAGCTAGTATCAGAGAAATATGATAATCCAAGTAGAAGCTTTCATTTAATCGTAGATAAAGCATTAAGGATGTACCTTAAAAAAGTAAAAAAGAAAAAAGAAAAAAGGTGAAGAGAAATTGAAGTTTATAATTTCAGATAACTTTGAGATAGATTATTCAGATTTCCAAGAAGAAGGTTTGAGGATAACAATTTTAGCAATGAGTGGACATGGAAAAAGTAACTTAGCTAGTTTGTTTATTGAACAAGCTCTAGAACAAGGAATTCAAGTATGTATAATTGAACCAGTTGAAGAATACTATACTTTGAAGAGTATATACCAAAATCTTGTATGGGCTGGTAATAATGGTGATATACCAATGGTTGATGCTGCACAAGTTTATACTGAGTTACTAGCAAAAGGTGTAAATCTCTTATTAACAACTGGAGATCTACCAGACGATTTTATTGAGAAGAAATTTAGTACATCATTTTTTCTATCACTATACCATAAATGGAAGACTATTAAAAGACCAATCTTATTAGTAGTTGAAGATGCTGAAGGTTATGCACCACAGATAGTAACTAAAGATGAACTATTATGTAGGAATGCTTTACGTATGATAGCTAAGAGAGGACGGAAACTAGGTATAAATACATTACTGGTTAGCCAGAGACCTGCTGATTTAGATAAAGGAGTTTGGAGTCAAAGTAATATATTATTCATTGGAGGATTTAAGACACCTAGAGATTTAACTGCAATAAAAGAGATGGCTAGGTTAATGTATCTTCCAATAGATACAAGTGATGTTTCTAGACTTAGACAAGGAGAGTTCTTTTGTATAATACATGGGGATGTAGTCAAGTTTAAAGCATATTTAAAAAAGAGTCCACATGGTGGTGCTACACCTACATTACAACCAGTTAGTATAGAATACAAAGATTACATATCTGAAGCAATACAACTTCTAAACCAAGTTATAAAGAAAAAAGAAGAAGAAGAGAACATTATCAAGAAGCTTATGAAA
>DAIUEN010000044.1:0-3870 GCA_036845085.1 Candidatus Nanopusillus sp. | reverse complement strand
TTATACTATATTGATGAAAAAGAATTCATTAAAAATTTAATTAAATTTATTAATGTTGATAACATAGGAAAAATAAAATCATTAACTTTTGTACTTAAAAACAATGGAATAAGTGATGAAGGAATAAAATTATTTCATACTCTTATAGGTGTTAAAAATGAAAAATAATTATAAAAGAATTGAAATAAAAAACTCATTATATGAATTAATAAAAGAATATGCAGAAAAAGAAAATATGACAATTCCAGATTTTATTCAATATTGTTTTTATTTTTATTTAAAATATAATCCTATTGAAAAAGAAATTAAAATAATAAAAGAAATTGAAAAAATAGTGAATAAAAATGAGATTATATAATTTCGTAGACTTGACCAGCTAAGTATTTAATACGACCAAACATAATTGCATAATTTAAATATTTTCTCCATGTTCTTTTATCTGAACCAACAGTTAGTGAACATGCTTTAATCCAATCACTTAGAGTGAACTGAAGAAAAAAACCTAATTCTTTTAATTTTCTTATAATCATATCAAGATTTTGTTGAAGTCTAGGTAAGCCAGGGTTTGTGTGTGCTTTTGTGTGTGCTACTGCAGACTGTTCTAGAAGCCAGTGAGCTAATGCATCATTAACTTCAATTGATAATGCTCCATGAGTTCTTTGATATTTTATTTTAATTAATTCCATAAGTTTATTATAAGTCTCTTCATCAATTAGAACTTCTAATCTTTTTTTACCTTTAGGAATTTTTGGCATAATATAATATATATATGAACTAGTACATAAATTTTTGGAATTCCGGAAAAAAATAAGGAATTCCGGAAATTTGTGCATATAATAATGTATAATTATGTAAAATATATTTAACATAATTATGTTAGAGTATTCATTAATTTTATGATAAAATAGAGCGCACACACGCGGGGGCGTGCACACACACGTGCACACACGAGTCTCAAGTAGAGTAAAAAATCAATGAAACTGCAACCGCAAATTTGCGGTTAATAGTAAATTTCAATAAAAACGCATAATACCTATGGATTTCAACAAAACCTCTGGCTATCGCACACTCAACCTGGATTTCACTTGTAAACTAGCTCGCACCATGCCTATGGATTTCAATAAGCCTTTGGCTATCGCAATTACAGGCTGGATTTCATCTCGGGAATGGCTTTCGCATACACTCTGTGGATTTCAATCAAAAATATGGCTTATAATAAATTATTAATTACAATTATTTAAATTTAGTTATCAGGTTTCCATTCTTCATATTCTTCATGTCCTAGTTTTTCATGTGCATATGGTTTTGTTATTGGCAATCCTTCAAGTTTTCTCCATTCAACCCAAAGATCTGCTAAAAATCTTTTTACAGTAAATCTTAATGCTAATAATCTTATATGTAATTTTGCTCCTTTTTCTCCTCTTTCTAATGCACTTTTAAGATCTTTTCTATTCATTAAATATTCTTTCTTATATTCATATAATCTTCTATATCTACTTTTTTCTGATGGTTGTTTTTCAAAAGAAGTTGCAATTTTCCACATTAATGATTTCAATTTTGGATTATAATTTACTTTTTCTCCTTTTCTTCTTTTTTGTCCTGGAGCTAAACCACAATATGCCCATAATTTACTTATATTTGGAAATCTTTCAATTGGAGAAAGCCATCCAATTAAAGCAGCTGCAAGAACAGGTCCTATTCCTCTTATTCTATCAAGAAAATGTAATCTTAAAGGATGATCTTTTGTAATTTCATCTAATCTTTTTACTAAGTTTTTTTCTATTTCATATAAATTATTATGAAGCCATACAATATTTTCAATTTCATCTGGATATTCAATTTTTCCTTCAACTATTAATTCTGCAATAATACTTGGTTTATTCGCATGGGCATACTGGTTTTCAAATAGTTTTTGGCTATTATTCATTACATATGAAACAATTCTATTATATGTTTCTATTCTTAGTTTTTGAATATCATAATATGATTCAACTAAATATCTTATTTCTTCATTCATATTTTCACCCTTATTTTTAATTCATTTATACAATCATCAATAAACTTCTTGAAATCTTCTAATTTTGCTATTGCTTCTTTAATTTTTCTTTCTTTTTCTATTTTTTCAATCTCAATTTTTGAAATATATCTATTAATTGAATCCTTAGCAACTTCTAAAAAATCTAAATCATTTAAATTTGTTAATGAGAGTTTTAGTATATGTTCAGTATGAACATAGTATTCCTCAGGACCAATATAACATTTCTGAATTAATTTTCCTTTTTGATAATGATGTACATACAAATAAACTCTTTTATTTCGTCTATATCTACAAAGTGAACCTTCTTCACCACATCTTGGACAGATTGTAGTCATCTTCTCACCTACCGTAAATTTGCGGTTAAGATGCTTATAAACCTTTCTTCTTTATTTCTTTTACCAAATCAATTACTTCTCTTACTCTATCTGACTTCTTAATAACTCTTCCATTCTTCACATATTTCTTACATTTAAAACAATAGAATCCTTTTTGCCATGATCTAACTACTCTTGGCATTCCACAATTTTTACACAAAATAACATAATATGATTTTTCAATCATTTCTCTTCAACTACCTTTGCTTTTTTATACTTATTAATTATACTTCTAAATTCACTAATTGTCCAAATTCTTTTATCCTTCCAATAATCTTTCCTTTCTTTCATAATTTATTATTTAGCATAAAATATATTTAAATCTTTCTAAAACCGAAAAACATAAATATAAAGTAGTAGTAGAAATGATTGGGGGTGGTAATTTGATAATTGAAGTAAAATTAATACCAGTTACATGGATAAGAGCTCCATTAGTTACTGAACAACAACTAAAAAGATATATAGCAAAAGGATGGATAAAATATGAAAAACCAGAAGCAGTTGATAGAGCATTTCCTAGAACAAATGAAGGAAGACCATTTATTCCAAAAATATGGTTAGAAGCTCCTCTTATTAGAGCATCAAAAATATTAGGAATAAATACAAAAGTAGCAAGATCATGGGAAATTGTTAAAAAAATTGGTGATAAGTACATTCCAGTAAACTATATTGAAATAAAAGAAGATCCATTAATTTATTCAAGAACAATTTTAACTAGTGAAAAACAGACAATGGAAGTTTTTGAATATATTGATGGTACATATGAATTAAAATTCTTTGTAAGTATTGAAGATAGATATATTCAAGACTTTTTTAAACTACTAGCAGTTGCTGGAGAAATTGGAATGATGTCACAAACAAAACGAGGATATGGAAAATTCAAATGTGAAGTTAGAGTAGAAGAAGAAGTAAAAATAGAAGAAGCAAGAAAAAAATCTCATGAAGAAAAACTTAAATAAAAATTAAAACAAGTATAACTTGCAGATGAGTATACGATGCACATTCACCATGTAGTATAATCATTACACACTTTCATCATTAATCACCCACAATTCATCATTTTCCCTCCCCTTATTCACCATACCTAATAAATTCTCAGAATTCATATATTATGTACATACCTCATCTTTTTTTACTTCTCAACATACCATACCCCGTATTTTATAACGAAAAATTTCATTCTAAGCAACCAATTACAATAAGCCATCATACGCTAATAACTAACCATCATATGCTAATAACTAACCATCACATAAATACCAACATGAACCAATTGTCAACCAATACAGACTATAGTACAATCAACATACTATACGTATAACCTAGTATAACCCACATGGGTCACTAATCACTTATCATTTAACACTTTAACCCATCAGCTTAATATGACAATTAAATTTCACAAAACACAATATTATCAAAAACCGAAAAACATATAAAAATTCTACACATATAATT
>DAIUEN010000043.1:0-3893 GCA_036845085.1 Candidatus Nanopusillus sp. | reverse complement strand
TTAATTGTTATGGTTTCCATCTAATATAATTACATTGATATATTTATATATATATAACACTGTTATCAATATTCTGTAATAGAATTTTTATAATTTTTATCGATTATAAAATAAAATCGATATATACAAAATATAGCCCCCGTCGTCTAGTCAGGTCTAGGATACAGGGTTTTCGTCCCTGTGACCCGGGTTCAAATCCCGGCGGGGGCATATCATTGATAATCGTAAAAGATAAGCATACCTTTATTAAGTTCCAAATTCGTATAATGATGTATGAAAGGTCAGATGGGATTTGGAGCTCTAATATTGTTTATAGCAACGGCGGTAACAGCAGCTATAGCAGCAGTATTAATAACTACAACAACTAATTCAGCATCTAGTCAAGCAGCAGCAACAGCACAAGGTTCAGTAAGTCAAGCTGCGGCTGCACTAATACCAATTGGTTTATCTGCAGTAAATGTTAATACAACAACACAAACAGCAAATAGGTTCTTGCTTACAGTAGCATTAGCGCCAGGATCACCAGCAGTATTGTTAAATGGAAGTATATTAGAATATTTAAATCCATTGGGAGGAAGGGAAGTATTTACATATGGTGGCAATGTATCAAATGCATCCGCTACATTAGCAGCTGGAAGATTCTATATAAGTATAGCAGATTCTTATTCAACAAGCCAACTATTATTTGGACCATCTGGAGTAGTATCTCCAGGAGATATAGCCGGAATAGTATTTCAAGTTAATACATCTTTAAGACCTAACCAACAAATAAGTGTTAGATTAATAGCCCCAGGAGTCCAACCAATGTCTCTAACTGTACAAGCTCCTAGCGCTCTAATATATAATACTGTAGTATTATACGGCTAAACTCTTATATCTTTTTTATTTTCTTTTATTAATCTATTTTATAATTTTGTTTTTATGTTTTGTAGTCATTATGGGAAATGTGGTGGATGTCAAATGCAACATTTTACATATGAAAAGCAGGTAGAATATAAAATAAATAAAATAATAAAATTATTCAAAAAAGAACCAGATGAAGTAATAAAATCTCCAAAAATATACTACTACAGAAATAGAATGGATTATGCAGTAGGTCCTAATTATAAAGTTGGTTTAAAAGAATATGGCAAATGGTACTCATATGTAGATATATATATGTGTTTTTTACAATCTGAAAAATCTAATGAAATAAAAAATAAATTTAGAGAATTTATAAAAAGAAGAAACATTCTTCCTTGGGATACTAGAAATCATACAGGATTTATAAGATATATTGTAATAAGAGAAGGAAAATTTACTGGAGAAAGAATGGTTAATATAATAACTTATAAATCTGTAGATTTGGAATCATACAAAAAAATTTTTATGGAATTTTTAGAGGAGATATCTGAATATACAACATCTTTTTATTGGACAATAAATGATTCTTTATCAGATGTATCTTTTGGGAAAATAAATTATCTGCTGTTTGGGGAAAGCTATATTAAAGAAAAAATTCTAGATAATATTTATTATATATCACCAAATAGTTTTTTTCAACCAAATAGTTATACTGCAGAATATTTATTAAAAAGAGTTGTAGAATTATTAGATCCTAAAGATAAAGAAATAATTTATGATCTATATAGTGGTGCTGGTTTTTATACTGTTGAAATAGGAAAATATTCTATTTATACCTTTGGAGTAGATTTTGATGAAGAAAATATGAAGATTTTTAATTTGAATAAAAAAGTAAATAATGTAAATAATGTAAAGTTCTTGTTAAAAAGAGTTGAAGATTTAGAAAAAATAAATGCAGATAAAGTAGTGGTAGATCCTCCAAGAGCTGGTCTTAATAAAAAGGTTATAAAACTTTTTTCTAATAGTAATGTTAAAAAAATAGTTTATGTATCTTGTAATCCATATACGCAAAAGAGAGATATAGATCTTTTAGAAAAAATTGGATATAAATTGACCAATATTATTATGATAGATCAGTTTCCGCATACTTTTCATATAGAAACTATTGTCACCTTAGAGAAATAGTTATAAATTTCTAAGACATTATTAATTCATATGAAAGGGCAAAGTATGGGTATTACAACACTAATATTATTTATAGCTGCAATAGTGACAGCGGCAGTAGCAGCAGGTGTAATAATATATACTACTCAATCTTTACAGCAAAAATCCATTGTAACGGCTCAAGAAGCTCAACAAAGGATTACAGAAGGAATTACAATAAATAGAGTATTGGGTTATCAATTTGATAAAAGTTCAAATTCTCTAAATAGGTATTTGCAGCAAATAACTTTATTATCTGCTCAAATACAATTATCTCCAGGATCTGGACCCATAAATATGCAAGATTTATCTATATTATATACAGATAGTAATGGAAATATATATTCTTACTTAACTTCGAGAGAATTTCCTTCAGCTATATATGCATATATTTCTGGTGGAAATTATATAGTAACAGGATTTGTTATAAACAATACTCATGTAGCTAATAATATTACTATTGAAAATCCTGGAAGATGTTCCTCGTTTAATTATAATAAGAGTGGACCATATATTTATGTAGTAAATGTTAATAATTCTACATGTTATATATATATAAATGAAAGTATTCTGTACAAACCACTTCAGATTGAAGATTTATTTATGATATTAAAGAATATGAATGAGATTGGAATAGGAACACCATATGCGTTATTGGGCGTAGTGGTCAAAGAGCACGATGTGTACTTGTCTAGAGGAGAAATATATGAGGTTTTATTGTATTTACCTACACCATTGTATCCAAACGATGAATTCAATTTACAAATTTCAGCAATAAGTGGATATAAATCTATATTCTTTGGTGTAGTTCCATCTGTATTATATCAAACAGCAGTATTTATTGGAGGATCCTAGTTTTTAAAATTTTTTTGTAGAAATTAATTTTTAGACTGCCGCCGTAGCTCAGTTGGTAGAGCGGTGGACTTGTAATCCACAGGTCGCGGGTTCGAATCCCGCCGGCGGCTTTTTATAAGTTTCTTAAGACTAATTAATTATGACAAAAAGATTATTTTATAAAAATGGAGTATTCATAGAAAAAGGAAAAGTACATTATTTTTATGATGTATTATATATGTTAGAGAAAGGTATAGCAGAAGTTTATGATGTAAATAATAATGAATTGCATTTAAACCATTTTCTAGAAAATGAAACCATAAAATTAAGATATGCTCTTTATAAATATCTCAAAGAAAAAGGATATATCGTAGGAGCTGGATTAAAATATGGTGGTGTTTTTAGAGTTTATGAAAAAATTGATGAGCACTCAAAATGGATAATTATACCAGTAAAAATCAATGAAAAAATAGAAGTATACGACTTTTCTGCTAAAAATCGAGTTGCCCATAGTACAAAGAAAAAAATTGTATATTCTGTTGTACATAGCGATAAGATAAGATTTATAGAAATAGAATGGATAAAGTTGTGATAAAATATGATGGAAAAATTTTTTATACAGATAAAGAATATTATGATAAACTAGGAAAAATTGGAAAATTTTATGAAGATAAGATAATATTTGAGCCAGAAGAAGTATTATATATGTTAAAAAAAGGATGGTGTGTTTTAGAAAATATAAGAAACTTTGAAGATTTTATAGAAAGTTTTTCAAATATAATAAACTACAAAAAATATTTTGTATTTGAAGATTTAAGAGATAAAGGATATTATTTAGATATCTTTGGAGATTTCATTATAGTTTATGAAAGGGGAGATAAAAAAATAAAGAGATATTTAGTTTATACTCTTTTTGAATACGAATTTATTGAAATAGAACAACTTTTGAATTTGATTTCTTTAGCTAGAGAAGATAATCTATATTTAGTATTAGCTATAATAGACTATGAAAC
>DAIUEN010000042.1:0-3928 GCA_036845085.1 Candidatus Nanopusillus sp. | reverse complement strand
ATATTTAAAGAGAGTTCTTAACTATAAAGAAGAAAAAAACGAAAAATCTTTAATTGGTTCTATAATACATAATATTTTTGACTACATAAATGAAAATGAAGAAAAAATTGTATATAAAATTAAAGAAAATCTTGGAATAGACTATATATTAAATTTGTATAAAAATTTTTTAAATGAGGCAACAGAAAATACGATTAATAAATATATAAATGATATAGAAAGATTCAATTTGAAAATAGAAGATATAAAACTCGAAATATTAAAACAAATATCGAGAGATATTGAAGATAGAGCTAAAAATTTATATAATTTTATTTTGGAAAATGATATTTACGGAATAGAATTATGGAATTATCTACAACCAAAAATAAAGACAGAATTTGAAGTGAATTCAATAAAATATCAGATAACTGGAAGAATAGATAAAATAGAAGAATATAAAGACAAAATAATTGTATACGAAATAAAATCTGGATATTTTAAGAGAGAACATATAACTCAAATATATACATATTATTTACTTCTAAAAGGAGAGTTTCCAAAAAAGAGAATAGAAAAAGGATACATAGTTTATACTAATAGAGGATATAAAATGGAAATAGATTTTAATAATAGAAAAGAAATATATAAAATACTAGATATAAAAGATAAAATATTAGATATAATAGAGAACAAAGAGGATCCTGGAAAATTTTATAGCGAAAAATGCTTAAAATGCCCATTTTATAATATTTGTTGGAAAAATGGAGATAAAAATAGATACTAAAAAAAGTATATTTGAAAATATAAATGAAATATATAAAAAAATAAAGGAGCTAAAAAGAAAAAAAGAGAAAATATTAGATGTAATAAGAGAAAAAGAAAGAGAATTATTAGATATAGATAAAAACCTAGAGATTAGGAAGAAGATTGTAGAAAAGAAAAAGGAAAAAAAATGGTACGAAAAATTTAGATGGATGTATACATCTAATAACTTTCTAATAATTGCAGGAAAAGATGCTATAACTAATGAAATATTAATTAGAAAATATTTAGAAAAAAATGATCTTGTATTCCATACAGACATACATGGTTCTCCATTTGGGATATTAAAAAACGGTCAGAGTGCTCAAGAAAAAGATATAAAAGAAGCTGCAAAATTTGTAGCTTCATATTCCAGAGCATGGAAACTAAAATTATCTTCTGTAGATGTTTATTATGTTTATCCAGACCAAGTATCGAAAAAAGCTCCAGCGGGTATGTATTTAAAAAAAGGTTCTTTCATGATATATGGAACAAAAAATTATATTAAAACAAATTTAGAGTTATCCATAGGAATGAAAGATTTTGAAATTATAGTCTCTTTGCCAGAAATTATAAACAATATTACTAAAACTTATGTAAATATAATTCCAGGCGACATAAAAGTTTTAGAAATAGCAAAGAAAATTGGTAACATTTTTAAAATTGATTACAATTATATATTACCATACCTACCGGGAGAAAGTTATATAAGTTTTATTAGTAACCAATGAGTAATAACATTTATAATCTTTTCTTTAAATAGTATACTTATGAGTAGCAAAAGTCTATCTAGAGCAATTAGATATCTACCTTTTTTAGGAATAGTAGCATTAGCCAGCAATCTAGTATTTTCTGCCAATATAATAATAGAGCCGCAAACTAGCAATCTATTAGTAAATTCTTTGAATGACAACCTACAACTTACAGTAAAACTAGTAAATGACTTAAAAATTTGCACAGAACAAGCACAATTATATATGGAAGTAAGAGATGGGTCAAACAGAATGTTATATCAATATGTAACACCAGTAGAAGTATGTACACCACAAAATAGCGGAGTATGTATAAGTAAGTATTACGTAGAAATACCAGTTTATCAATTATTATCATGTACAACTGGTAGTAAATGTAATTTTAATACTAGCTCAATTAATATAAATACAAAAATTGTGATAGTAGATACTAATGGAAGTGTTCACACAGTAACGAATAGTATAACATATAATTTAGTAACAACACCATATAGCTTAAGTTTAGATATATCTGGATTACCAAATCAAGTATCAAATTCTTATTTACAACAATACGGATTGTCTTGGAATACAATAGCTAATTTAGGATTAGGTGGGGCAGATGTTGCAGAAGCAAAACTATATACAACAATATATAATAATGGATATATAGTATATCAAGATGCAAAAAATGTTAGATTAAATGAAGGAACAAACATAATAAATGTTAGAGTACCATATCTAAATGCACAAGGAAAATTAGAAATAAAACAACAATTGATTGTTGTGCTAAAAAATGGACAAGTATTAACAACGTCTACTGAAAAATTATTGTATGTATCAAACATAGAATCAGGATTAGCTCCACAAATAGTAGCAATATCTCCAGACTTAAGTAAACTAAAAGATTTACAAAATGCTTACTATAATTTACAAATATTAATAAGAAATCCGGCATTAGAAAATAAGAACATAAAAGTACAACTATTAGTACTAGATCAATACGGAACAATAGTGTGGAACCAAGAATCTTCAACTGTTGTAAATGGAAATTCTCAAGAAACATTATACGTACCAGTAAATACATTTACATGGAAACCAGGAGAATATACATTTATACTAGAGATTTATGATGGAGATATATTAGTAAACGAGAGAACATACCAAGTAACTGTAAATATGTTAAAAGAATCTCCAATAAACGTATTAAAAGTATGGGTAGAACAATATGATGTAAAACCAGGACAATTTATAAAATTGAATGTAAATGTAATTAACAATAAATCATCAGAAATATCAGTAAAACCTAGAATATATTCAAAAGAATTGAACTTATATCAAGAAGCTCCAGAAGTATCTATAAAACCATGGAACGTACAGACAATATCTTTCATAATATACGTACCTGAAGGATTACAATATGGAACTTATCCAATAGTGCTAGAATTTGAAAGAAATGGAGCTATAACTCAATATACACATAATTTATTAGTAAATGGAACAAAACCAACATATTATTCAGTAACAGCAACAATATTAGGACCATCTGTATTGAATGCTGGAGAAAACACAACATTACAACTATCAATAAAAGCAGAGGGTCAAAAAATATATAGACTAAAGATAGAAGTTGAATCAAAAAATGCAATAGTATATCTACAAAATGATACATTAGAAATAGGAGGCGGATATACAAGAATATTACCATTAAATATAACAGCAAAGAAAGGTGGAGAAGCATCTGTAAATATTAAAATAGTAGATTTAGAAAATGGAGAAGTATTATATAACTTATCAAAAGAATTTGAAGTTGAAGAGTTAGTAGAAGAAAAACCAGCTCCAGCAGTAAAATTAGAAGATTATATATTCTGGGTATTAGTAATATTGGCATTAATAATAATTGCATCAATAATTATATCATCTAGAAAATCTGGAGAAAAAAAGAAGAAAGTAGAAGAATAAACTTTTAATCTGCTTTTTATTTTTATCATCATTTTTCAGACTGGGACGGCATCTTCATTATAAAAATACTTCATAAAGAATTTTATAAATATATTATTTATGAAAAAGGCAATACTATATAAGGATTATAAAAACTATATAGAATGTACTGCATGTGCAAGAAGATGTAAAATATCAAATAATTTATTTGGATTTTGTGGTGTACGTTACAATTATAATGGAGAATTATATTTAGCAAATTATGGATTATTTACGTCTATATTTATAGATCCCATTGAGAAGAAACCATTTTTCCATTACTATCCAGGACATAAGGTTTTAGCATTTGGAAATACTGGCTGCTCTTGGGCATGTAAATACTGTATAAACTATGAAATATCTCAAAGGAGAACTTTAATTGGATATAAATTTGAACCTGAAGAAATAATAAATCTTGCAAAAATGTATAATAT
>DAIUEN010000041.1:0-4387 GCA_036845085.1 Candidatus Nanopusillus sp. | reverse complement strand
ATAATAAACTGTATATAGTATTGCTATTATAAAAAAAGCGATTGCAGACCATATAACAAATTTAGGTATTGAGGTTATCTGGAACATATTAATTAATTATTCAAAATTACATAAAAATATTTCTCACTATACTTTATATCAGAATTATTAAATAAATCTTCATATTCTTTTTCAGATATTTCTTCAAAGTATTTGTTTATTATATAACTAATTAAAATCCTCTTTATTAAATTTTTATTATTTAATATTTCCTCAGAATTTTCTCCAAAATTATCTAAAAGTTCTTTAACATCGCTTATTGGTATCTTAAATACAGTTTTCATAGAATAATTCATAGATATCTAATGAACTTTGTTATATATAAATGAATGATCAAAAAAATTAATATTTATCTTTGATAATCAAAAGTTATCCCGGCAAATCTTATTATTTATTTTTGTTTAACCCCTTTAATCCTAAATAAGCTAATAAAGAGCTCAATTGAACTATGGGATCAGAACCTTCTAATAATCTATATTCTACCTCTCCAATGTAATATATTAGCTCTAACTTTTCTTTTTCCGGCAAGTTCATAGAATATATCTCTTTAGATAAATACTTTATAAGATCTTCTCCGGATAAACCATACTTTATCATTGTATCAATTAATTTTTCTCTTGCTTCTCTAAATTTTCCATTATAAGCAAGATTTAATATATCCTTCAATTCCTCAGGCCTGGCTACTGATGCTACATCATAGATCAGATCTGGAGTTATATTTTTTGAATATAAAGACGCTGCCTGTAATATATTTATCGACTTTCTCATATCTCCACCAGCAATATAATATATTGCTTCTAATGATTCTTGAGGTAAATTTAGCTCTTCTTTTTCTGCAATATTTTTCAATATCTCAAAAACCGCTTCTTTTGGAAGTTCTTTAAATCTAAATACAACAGTTCTAGATTGAATTGGTTCTATTATTTTTGAAGAATAATTACAAGATAAAATAAATCTAGTTGTAGAAGAATATTCTTCCATAATTCTCCTTAAAGCTTGCTGGGCATCTCTAGTCATCGCATCTGCTTCATCTAAGAATACAATTTTAAATGGAACATTACCAATAGGTTTAGTTTTTGCATATTCTTTTATTTTAGCTCTTATTACATCTATACCCCTATCATCTGAAGCATTTAATTGTAAAAAATTTTCTTTTATGTGTTCTTCACCATATAATTCATAGGCTAAAGCCAAAGCCGCAGTAGTTTTTCCAACTCCAGCCGGACCTGCAAATAATAAATGAGGCATATTTTTTTGTTGTACAAAAGCTTTTAAGTGTTTTACAATTTCTTCTTGACCTTTTATATCATCTAATCTCTTCGGTCTATACTTTTCAGTCCATATTTGTTCAGCCATAAATATTTAATTATCTAAATGCTTATTAAACTATTATGATTGAATATAAATACATAATCTATAACAACATTAAGATATACTATAAAGTAGGTAATTTTGAATGTTATGAACCTAGAGAAGATTCTTTTTTATTAAATGACAATATTAAATTATTTGCAAGTAATAGAAAAGTACTAGATATGGGTTGTGGTACTGGAATACAAGGATTGGAAGCATACAAATACAGTAAAGACGTTACATTTTGCGATTTATATTTAGAATGTATATATTTATCAAAGATAAACTTTTATATAAATTATATTAACAGAGAAGCAGATATAGAATATATTTACAAGAATATTGATAAAATTATCCTTCCTGTAAAATTTATTATATCAGACTTATTTTCAAATATAAATGACAAATATGACTTAATAATTTTCAATCCGCCATATTTGCCTGAGGTAGAAAATGAGGATAATAAAATAAAAAGATGGATATCTGGCGGAAAAGAAGGATACGAAACAATATTAAGATTTTTAAGAGATGCTTACAAATTTTTAAACGTGGGTGGGGAAATTTTGTTAATAATGTCGTCTATATCTAAACCAGAATATATAATAAAAAATTTTTCAAATATATATAATTTTACTCAAATCAGCAAAGTACATTATTTTTTTGAGGATATAATATTATTTAATATAAAGCCAAAGGTTTATATCGATAAAACAAAAATTATTTCTAAATGATCGTAGATGATCATGCACATCTTTTCTTATATAATGACGTAAATAAAATAATAGAAAACATAGAAAAAGGTGTTTATGCTATAATAGAAAATGGCTTAGATATAGAAACAAATAGAAAAGTTATAGAAGAAAGCAATAAATTTGATTTTGTATACTTCGCTTTAGGTTTTCATCCAAATTATCTAGAAAATTTAGAAGATCATATAATAGAAAAAGAGCTGGAATTTATAGAGAATTTCAAAAATGAAAAATTTTTAGCTATAGGAGAAATAGGATTAGATTATTATCATACAAGCGAAATAGAAAAAATAAAAAAACAGAGGAAATACTTTGAAAAACTTTTAGAAATTGCTGATAAAAAAGGTCTTCCAGTTATAATACATTCTAGAAATTCTGAAGAAGATGTCTTAAGTATATTGGAAAGTTACAATAATAAAAAAGTTTTGCATTCATTTTGGAAACCAAAATTAGTAAAAAAGGCAATTGATATAGGTTGCTTTATATCAATACCAGCTTTCGTCTACAAAGATAAAGGTTTACAAAAAATTGCAGAAGAAACTCCATTAGATTTAATATTAACAGAAACCGATGCTCCTTTTTTAGATCCTATTGGATATAGAGAAAATAACTCATGGAAAATTTTATATGGTATACAAAAGATATCTGAAATAAAAAAGACATCTATAGAAGATATAGAAAAACATATTAAAAATAACTTTAAAAAAGTCTATAATATATGACGATGTCTACCACTGCTGATATATGATGAAGAACCCGGAAACTGAAATGGACCCGTAGCTCAGCCTGGATAGAGCGACGGCCTCCTAAGCCGTAGGTCGGGGGTTCGAATCCCCCCGGGTCCGTTAACCAACTTTTTTCATATATTCTTTTAATTTATAAATAATTAATGGATTATATGGATCTACATTAAATTTTTTTGCTAAACTTAATGTTAAGCTAGAAGAAGATAAAGAACCTAAAACTAATTCTTCTAAAAAATCATTATACCTTAAATCTGCTTCATATACATTATTTCCATACTCTTCTAACAAATTTTTTACGAATCTATATCTTTCTTCAATTTTTTTATAGTAACTAAACCTTAAAAATAAAAAATCAAAAGGTAATTTTTTATTATAAGAGTCTAATTCATGATGATTAGATTCAGATAATGTAGAAGTCTTTGCAAATAGTTTTGAATCTTCATTTAATTTCATTTTAAAATAATTAGCTACAGGATAATGATTATAATCAGTAAATATTATTACAGGATTTATAATTTTATCAGAAAGAAAAGATAAATCTCTTAGCCTATTTTTATAGTCCTTTAGTAAATCCAAAAGCTTATAATAGCTTTTTTTATTAATTATAGATAACACGATACCAAATAAAACGGGAAATGCATATCTGGTTTGTGGATAAATATTTTGTACTTTTATGAAATTTATATTATCTCTTTTTGATAATTCTCCTAATAAACCACCCTTAGAAATAACTACAATATTATCTTTATTAACCATATCTTTCAAAATATTATACTGATTTACAGTCTCTTCAGTATCCCCGGAATAAGATATTAATATTACCAAAAAGCTATCATCTATATATTCTTCAGGAAAATAATCTTTCTTTACTATAACTAGTTTCTTTTTTTCATAAACTTTTACAAAATCTCCAATTATCCCCGATCCACCCATTCCAGATATATAAATTTTTTTATAGTCTCTTTCCTCAATATTCTCGTATTCTTTTAATAATGTATAATAGTCGAAATCCATTTACTTATAAAATTTTTATACATTTTAAAATAATTATGAAAAAAATAAGAGTTTACATAGAAAAATATAATACAGAGTCTGAAATAGAATTTAATGGAGAGACTGTAAAAGACCTACTTAGTATGCTTAACCTTTCACCTTCCAGAATCATTGTAATAAAAAATGGTTATATAGTAACAGAAGATGAAAAAATAGAAGAAAAAGATTACATAAAAATTTTAGATGCCGTTTCTGGTGGATAGTCTAACATATTACAGTTACTTTTATACTAGAACTAACAGAAGATTTTTCTAAGCGTGCATATACATAGATTATTTCATCTATTTCTATTCCCGGCTCAGCACAATAATTGGCTGATATTATTATCTTTTCAGTACAAGATCCAGAACTATCAGTGTTGCATACAATACTATCAGATCCTGATTTTTCAAATCTACAGTATGCATAAGTACCACTATTACAATTTAAAGTAATTGGAACTCCAGA
>DAIUEN010000040.1:0-4515 GCA_036845085.1 Candidatus Nanopusillus sp. | reverse complement strand
TAGTATTTTTATTGCAATACTTGAATCTTTAGTAGAGCCGCCATAAGATGCTTTAACTTTTATAGAATAATCTCCTGGTTTTATATTTGAAGATGCGCTTATGACTAGAGTTGCTTCGCATTCTGAACCCCGAATATTACATTCTTCATTAATCTTACAACTCATACCATTTGGAGCCTGACAAGAGATATCAACCTTTCCACTAGCAGAACTACTTAGCGTGACGAATACACCTACTTCTTTCGTGTCTTGAGGATACATTTGCAAGGATAATGGATAAAAACTAATATCTGTTATCTTTATAGTCTGATCTTGAGTATCATTAGTATTTGGTGATAGTATTTTTATTGCAATACTTGAATCTTTAGTAGAGCCGCCATAAGATGCTTTAACTTTTATAGAATAATCTCCTGGTTTTATATTTGAAGATGCGCTTATGACTAGAGTTGCTTCGCATTCTGAACCCCGAATATTACATTCTTCATTAATCTTACAACTCATACCATTTGGAGCCTGACAAGAGATATCAACCTTTCCACTAGCAGAACTACTTAGCTTAACGGATACACCTACTTCTTTCGTGTCTTGAGGATACATTTGCAAGGATGATGGATTTAAACTAATATCTGTTATCTTTACAGTCTGATTTTGAGTATTATTAGTTGTTGTAGTGGTGGTTGTAGTTGTTGTTGTTGTAGTGGTAGTTTCTTCTTTTCTTTGTATATTTACATTTAAACTTCCAGATTTTTGATCATTCTTAAATTTTGCTACAAATGATACAGTCCCAGAACCTTGAGAAGAGCTAGATGTTTTTATTTTAAAGGTCGCTGAACATTGATTTCCACTATTTATAGAACATTCTGCACTAGAAGGTTCACAACTTACCCCACTAATTCCAGAATTACATGATATAGAAACTTTACCACCTTTTATAGTATCATTTAACTTCACAGTTACAGTTATATCCTTAGAATCTCCAGCATTTAATGTTAGTGATGAAGGACTCATTTCAATACTAGATATAGAAACTGATTTCTCTTTAACTCCTATACTTAATAATTCGGATTTATAAAATTCTTTATTACTAGTAGGATCTTTATAAACTGCTTTTATTTTCAAAGAATACGACTTTGGATCCAAATCATCTGCTGAAGATATTGTTATTACTCCTTGGCATGTATTTCCATTATTTATGTTACATACACCTTGAGAACATTGTATTTTTTGTGGAACTTCCTCACAATATAGGTATATTGTTCCAGATTTTATTGTATCATTTAACATTGCTGTAACCTGTAACTGTACACTTCCCCCTTGTACTAAATCTATTGGAGAGACAAAATTCAAATCTTTTACAGATGCTGGTTTTTCTAGAACATTTAGGACTAAGTTTGTTTTTCCTCTTATATTTTTCAAAGATATTTCTAATGGTACATCATACATTCTTCTGTCAATATTATCAGAAGCTCTAACAGTAATTTCTACGTTACATTTATCACTATTTTTTAGTTCACAAGTAGATGCATAACATTCTATACCACCTGGAGCCTTACAATTAATATTTACTTCTCCAGAGACTTTTTCTGAAAATTTTATAGTAGCTACTGTTTTATTAGATTGATCTGGAATTAAAGCTAATGTTTTTGGATTAAAATCTACAGATAAAATTTTTACACTTGGTACTTCTACATTTAATTTAGAAGATTTTTTATTGTTTTTATATTGTGCTGTAATTACTATATTTGGTTTTAATCCAAATATGGCATCTTCATCTAAAGAAATATTTCCTTTTACCTCACATCTTCCTTGTTTTACTTCACATGTAGATGGGATATTGCAATCTAACAAATTTTGAATATTTTTAGGAACGCTACAAAATATTTCAATTTCGTCATCTATTTTTTCAGATAGTTGAACTGTAACATATATCTCTTGAGATTTTCCAGGTAATAATTTCAAAGACGTAGGTTTTATATCTACAGAAGATACTTTTACGTTTGGAACTCTTACACTAACTAATTTACTTACTTTATATAAAGATTTATAAGACACATTTACTTTTATATTATAAGTCTTACCAGTTGGGACATCTTTACTTAAGCTAATATTTAATTTAGTTGAACATTTTCCATTGGATAATTTACATTCATCTACTAACGCACATTTTATATATTCTTCAACCCCTTTAGGGAGTATACAAGATATTTCTACTTCACCATCTATTTTTTCAGATAGTTGAACTGTAACATATATCTCTTGAGATTTTCCAGGTAATAGATAAATACTAGTAGTATTTGCAGATATCGAATTAATCTTAACTTTTGGTATAGATATAGATAGTTGTTTTCTAGCAGTACTACTATTGTATGTTGCTACAATAGCAACATTATATGTTTTTCCGAATGGAGCATCTTCATCTAAAGAAATATTTCCTTTTACCTCACATCTTCCTTGTTTTACTTCACATGTAGATGGGATATTGCAATCTAGCACTTTTTCTGAATTTGATGGAACAAAACACTGCAATTGTACCTCCCCATCTATATTATGAGTTAGTTGTACAACAATATTTACTTCCTGATACTTGCCTGGCAGAATAACGACCCCGCCCGGCTTAATATCTATAGACTTTACCTTTACAGTAGATGCTGATAATACAAAATATAGTGGAAACACTAATAACACTATTGCTAAAAGAAAATGTCTCATATATTTTTTCAATACTCTAATACTATTCTCAATTTTCATCTTCATAATAAATAATAATCCCTTAAAATTTAATAATCTTTTATAATTTTTTAACTAAAATAAAGTATCGTCCTATAGCATATTTACATCTCTATCATTAAAATTATGGCTACTATAAAAAATAAAATTAAGTAGTGTTATTAAAATCTTAGAAATCTACAAGCCATACAATTTAATACTAATCTACTAAAAGATGTCAAAGTTATTGTATCTAAAATTATTGATATTTAGTAATATTCAAACCCGTTTGTGTAGGTACTTATACTTACTATCCACTCAATAAAAGATTTAAAAACTTATTATAAAAATAACAAAGGTATTCAAAGTATTAATATTAAAAACAAATTATAAATTATGCCGCGGTGCCCGAGCGGACCAAGGGGTCTGGCTGGAGACCAGATCCCGATAAGGGGCGTGGGTTCGAATCCCACCCGCGGCGATTATAATAAGATAAAAATAAAATTTCCCGTTCTATCATTTTTAAATTTAATTCATCACACTTTGCCAATCTTAATAAATTTAACTAAAACTTATTAATTAATGGCTAGAAGATTAAATAAATATTTATATTACATAAGCAGTTTACTTTTAGTATTAATGTTTTTAGTAGCTATAGGGGTTTATATATTAATATCTTCTATAAATAGTAAAAATGAATTAAAACAAGAATATCCTATTAATAACATTAATAAAAATCAATATTCCGTAACCATACCTGCTGTTTCCAATAGTACAAATAATACAATACAAGGATTTTTAACAAAATTTTTCATATCTTACTCTGAAGGATCTGGAAGAGTATACATAAGTATTCCCCCAATATTCCAAGGAAATGACGCATTAACTTTTTTATATGCTAAAAACGCTGTATGTCACATATATCCAAATGAATGTAATAAGTATGATTATTATATATATTCAGATGATGTAGTATACGCTGAAGGTCTCTCAGGAACAGCGGGTTTTTCTCTTTTATTTTTACAAGTTATAAAAAACAAAAGCAAGTTAAATAATTATCCAATAACCGGTTTTATGCTACCAAATGGTATAATAGCTCCTATAGGTGGAATAGAACATAAATTGAACGCATCTTTAAAAAATTACCAATACATGGTAGCTCCAGAGATTAGGAATAATATTTTACCTTCATATACAATTATAGATTTATTAAAATATTATTTCAACGAAGATATAGAAGATATTTATAATCCTCCATATTTTTATAATGAAACAATGTATCAAATAATGCTAGATATATGTAAAGGTGTTGACAACGATACAGTCAATAAATTGATAGACGAAAATAACTATTATGTTGCAGCTAGTATATGTTTTCAGATAAAAAGCAACGATCCAAAATTCAAAGTTAATTATAGCAAAGAAGAAATAGATCTAATGATAGAAGAACTATACAAAAATGTTTCAAATTATAATTGTAATGGTATCTACTCTTGCGAGGAGATAAAATATCAAATAATAACTAGATTAAAAATGGCTAACGAAACAGAAGATATACAAAAAAAATATTGGAGATTTTATACAGCAGTTGGATGGTCAAAATTTTTAAATATAACAAACTATGTTCAAAAGTCAGATAATTGCAATCTAATAGATGAAGAATATAAATTGATAAGCTTGCTATATAGGTTTAATTTTAATAGAGAAAACAACCCTTCTTGCTTTGAAAAAAGAGAAATATTAACACAATTCTATATAAGTAATATTAATTTTCCAGATTATGTAAATAATTATAGCATAGAGTCTATT
>DAIUEN010000039.1:0-4695 GCA_036845085.1 Candidatus Nanopusillus sp. | reverse complement strand
TCTAAATACTTATAGAATAAATAAGGTACAGCTATTACAAAGTAAAATACTATAATTAATACACTAAGTGTTATTGGGTTTTGATATAATTTAAATATAAGACCTAAAATAAAAATTATAATTCCACCCACTGAAGAAACTATCAATATAAATCTGTCTTCTTTTATTAATTTACCCATAAATTCTACTTTTTTGTATTTTTCTGGTTCTGATATATTGTGCATGATTCTTATTTTTTCTAACAGTGATGTTTTCTTATTTTCTGACTGTTGCATTATTCTTATATATTTATATGTTGATATTTAAATATATGAGTACATTTTTAAATTCATTTTTCGGAGATATAGAAAAAAAATTATTAATGGCTGGTATAAATAAGAAACCAGAAGAATATATAAATAATGCTAAAATATATTCTATAGGTATTGGTGTTGTTTTGTCTATAATTATCTTTTTTATCTTTTTATTCTTGTGGACTAGAACTCAAAATAATATTTTAATAATATTTGGTGCAATATTTTCAGTTATTTTTGGAATAATAGGATTTTTTATAGGCCTTCTATTTTTTTCGATATATCCTAATATCTTAATAGATGATAGAAAAAGAAAAATAGATAATTCCCTATATTTAGCTTCTATCTACATGGCTTCTTTAGCTTCTGCTGGTACAAATCCTTTAGAACTTTTTAGATTGTTATCTCTGTATAAAGAATTTTCAGAAGTTCAGAAAGAAGCAAGTATGATAATATATCTTGTGGAGATTGTTGGACTTTCTTTACCAGTAGCTTTGAAAATCCGTAGTGAACATTCTCCATCTAAAGAGTGGGCAGATCTATTAAATGGTATTAGAACAATAATTGTAGAGGGGGGAGATTTAGAGAGATATCTATATGAAAAATCCGAAAAGTATATAGAAGATTTTAAAAGAAAGATTATAGAATACTCTAATAATCTTCAGGTATTCTTAGAGATTTACATAACATTGATAACATTAGGTATTATATTTTTAGTGATTATAACTACACTGTTAGGATCTATTGCAGGTACTAATGTTTCCAGTATACAATCTTTACAACTATTAAGTATCTTTGTAATATTACCGGTTGGTACAGCAATATTTGTTGTATTATTGAAAGCTATGAGTCCGTTTGAGACTTAGAATTGTTACCTTCTGTAGATATATTTGATACAGATTTTAAATTATAATGGTAATAAACTATATTTTTTACTAAAATTTCTTGATTATTAACTTTTATTTTACCTTTTTTTAGACCTTCTTTTATTATTTCAAAATAATTTACATCATCTTTTTTATTATAGAGAAGATCTAGTAAATAATATGCAAAATTTTCATCTAAAAATAATATTAATGTTTTGTTTAAATCTATAACAGATTCTTCTAGCGTGTATAATCCTACGTATGTAAAAGATACCGGGCTACAAGATGTATAATTATTTACTAGACATAATACAAATACCTTGTTAGGGTATAATATATTAAATCTTTCAGCATAAAATCTATACACGTAAGTATTATTTTCATCTAAAAAAATTAGATAATTCGATCTATTTATGAATTCCTCTACTTTTTCTTTATTATTAAAGTTTATAGAATTTATATTATTTTTTAATCCATTAAAATACGCAGAAATTATATCATAGTTTGTTATCGTCATGTTATATGTAGTATTATTTGGTAATGGAATAGTTATTACATAGTTAGGTAAGAATAAATATCCATATATTATAGAAGCTATTATTATTAATATAGAAAAAACTATAAGAACAATAATAAAGTCTTCAATAAATAATTTCTTCAATATTTCTTTCATAATTATATATTTCTTCTACGTTAAATAAAATAAATATTTCTCTTAAAGCATCTTTTTCTGTTTCTGAAGCATGAACAACATTTCTTAAAACTATTTTATTCCAATTTGCATATGCTATAGATATATGAGCAAAATCCCCTCTAATTGTACCTGGTGGCGCCTTAGCAGGTTCAGTAGGTCCTATCAATTTTCTAACTACATCTACTGCATTAACACCTTCTAATACTATTGCTACAACTGGGCCGGATGTTATAAAATCTATTAACCATTGTCTTATAATTTTTCCAATTATTTTTGGATCTTCTGTATTGAATTCTTGTTTTGGATCCAAACCTAATTCCTTATATCTACTTATTGTTTTATTTCCTACAGATATTAACCAATTATCATCAGCATAATAAAACTCTTCTGCTTGTTTTTTACTCATCCAAATCATTTTTAATCCAACAATTTTTAATCCTGCTCTTTCAAATCTAGAAATTATTTCTCCGATAATGCCTCTTTTAACGCTATCTGGTTTAATTAGTACTAATGTTTTTTGAATTAAATGCTTAGGCTTATTTCTTTCCATGTTTAATATAGTACTTAGTCCATTTTATCTCTCTATTGTCTCTGCCCATTTCCCAGTTTCTATAACATTTTCTTGAACAGAAGTATAATACTCTTCCATCGTTTAATACATACATCAATCCAGTTCCCGGTTCTATATCTTCTCCACAAAAACTACATCTATATTTAAGTACCATTTTAGTCTCTCTTTTCTATTGGCATTGCTGAAATTTCCGTTTCCCTTAATACAATAATATCTTTTACTCTAATAGGTCCAGTTACATTTCTTCTTAATATTTTCCCAGCATCAGGACCGTCTAATACTTTTACTATTACGTGAGTGGCTTCTCCAGCCATTCCAGTTCTTCCAACAATTTCTAATACCTCTGCTTTATAAGATTTACTCCAAGTTACTGTATTTTCTTTTATAACATTTTCTTCTGATCTTTTTATACCTTCTTCAGATATTTTTTCTTGTAATTTTTTAGGCATGTATTTAAAATTTATAATATTTATTTATAAGCCTTAGTATACTTAGATAATAATCTTATAATCTTTTCTATATTATTTTTTTTAATGAAAATTAAAGAGCTATTGTACAAAAACAAAGAAGCCATTTTAAATATAGTCTTTATAATTATATCTTTTTTAGTAGCTTTTGGAAGCAAGGGCTTGTTGCTTAATAATTTGGGAGATTATAGCTTTGTGGGACCAGATCCTTATTTATTGTTTTCTTATACATTACAGCTTATTAATGGAGAAATATTACAAGATATACATCAATTATTGTATTTTCCGGTTGGTTTACCGCTAGATAATAAAAACTTAATTTCATATTTTGCATATTTGGTATATCATCTTTTGTCAAATAATTATGTATATGGATTTGTAATTAATATACTATCTTTTTTAAACATAAAACCACAATCAATATTATTAACGTATTTTTCTGCTCATTTTACTATACCTTTACTATTTGGAATATCAACATCAATATTTTACTTAATAGCTAATAAAATATTTAATGAAAAACTTTTTGCATTTTTAATTACAATGGTATATGCTGTAAATCCTTTTTTAACTTCTAGATTAATAGCTTTTGATAAAGAAGTAGCAGCAGTAATATTTATTGTACTTGGATTGTATATATATTTAAAATTACAGAATGCAAATACAATAACTTTAGATAGTACAAAAAATAAAATAAAAAAATTAGTTCCGTTTTTTTATTCTATATTATGTTTTATTATATTCTTAAATTTGTACCTATCTCAAAATCCAGATATTCTAATAACAATCTTTCTTTTTGTAGCTTTTATAGGTTCTTTACTGTTATTTCCTATTACTGGATTCACTAAAGAATATTATTTCACTGTTTTATTATTTGTAACAGTATTAGCCAGAAAGGCATGGGGAGGTTATTTAGTATTACCGGTTTCTATAGGTTTATCTGAAGTAATTAAATTTTTCTATAACAAAGAAAATAAAGAAATAGCATATTATACTCCATATATATTGTTTGTGGCGTTGTTGGAAGGTTATTATATCAATAAAGACATAATAGTTTTATTAATTAATGGAATAACCTCAACTAGCTTTTTATTCATTTTATTACCAATTTCGCTAAGTATTTTGTATTTATTACTTGAAAAAATAAGATATTTTAATAATCTTTCTTCTTATATATATAAATATTTAAATGATGAATTGTTGTCTAAGAGATTAGCTACTTTCTTAGTACTCATTTTATTGTCATCTCCAATACTTTATATGTTAATACAAGATTTTATCTTAAATCCTTATGTTCTTGGAAGGATGGAATCTACTGTTGCAGAAAACCAACCTACAAATTTCTTTACTTATTTGGGTAATTTCTCATTAGTAGGTTTAATATTGTCGTATTTAGGAGCTTTATACATAATATCTAATAAAAATAAAAATAGAAAAATATTATCACTAGAGTTTATTTTTGGATTTTTAATAGTAATCTCGATGATACTTATTACTAATATATTGCTAGTTATAATATTGATGGTATCTTTTATAATTGCTGTTTATTCTTTGACTAAAAATACTAGAGATGTCATAAAAGTTGGTCTTGAAGTTTCTTTACTAACATTTTTCTATTATTTTACAATTGTATTTAATGGTTATATTTATAGTGGTATTAACTTATCTATTGTTTTATCATGGCTTTTCTTTTTGTTAATGATAGTATATATAATAATATTCAAAAGAAATATTAGTGATGAAGAAATAATATTAATATCATTTTCACTTTTTCCAATAACATTAAGTAAATATGCTGCTAGAT
>DAIUEN010000038.1:0-4856 GCA_036845085.1 Candidatus Nanopusillus sp. | reverse complement strand
AGTTCTCGTAATGGATTTTTGGGATTGTTCAGAAGCTTGTGTTGATAATTGACCTAATGTATTAAACAAGAACAAATAAGCAGCTACCGATATTAAAACCGTTATTAAAACCATTAAAATTACAGAAATTTTTTCCGATATGGATTTTTTAACACTAAACATATGAATGTATTACATAGTAGACTTTATAAATTTTTGTATTATTAACTATATATACCTATTTTGAGGAATTAAACTTTATTTGTTTGTATACAGATATAAATAATATGCGAATAATACATGCTAAAGCAAGAGTCGTTTTAAATTCTAGAGGAGATCCAACTTTAGAAATAACAATAAATAAATCCTCAGAATCTATACCAGAAGGTGCAAGTAAAGGAGCTAATGAAGTAAAATATCTAGAACCGGATAAAGCAGCAAAGTTATTTAATGAAGAATTAGTAGATTTTTTAAAAACATATGATATACAATCAAAAGATGATCTAATTACACTAGAAGAAGACTTCGAAAGAATTGGAGGTATAAATAGATATGGTGCAAATACTTTATTAGCTATAGAATATGCTATTTTAAGAGCTTGGTCTAACTATGAAGGATTGCCCATTTATAAATTTTTTAATAAAAATCCAAAATTTGATATAAAAATCTTAGCAAATGTAGTTGGAGGAGGAGCTCATGCAAAAGGAAAAAGTACAAATATTCAAGAATTTCTTGTATCACCAGATACAGATAATATAAAATTGTCAATATTTATAGCATCATATATACACAAATTATTAGGAAAAAGATTAGAATTATTAGATGATAAGTTTTTATATGGAAAAAATGATGAAGGTGCATGGACTACATCATTAGATGACAATATTATATTTAATATTATAGGCATGGTATTAAACGAAATAAAAGAAGATTACAACATTAAAGTAAAAGTAGGAATTGACGTAGCGGCTTCACAGTTATACGATAAAGTAGATAACCTTTATAAATATAAAGATAAAAAACTCAGTAGAAAAGAACAAATAGAATATATATTAGGATTAATAGATCTTTATGATCTATTTTATGTTGAAGATCCAATGCATGAAGAAGATTTTGAAGGATTTGCAGAAATAAATACAAAAACGAAATCTATAATTTCAGGAGATGATTTAACAGTCACAAATATTGAAAGAATTAAAAAAGCATTAATTCATAAATCTGTAAAAGCAGTAATAATAAAACCTAACCAAGTTGGATCTTTAATAAAAACATATGAAGCTATAAAAATATGTAAAGAAAATGGATTAATACCAATAATGTCTCATAGATCTGGAGAAACAGAAAGTAACATATTAGCAGACTTGGCAGTTGCTTTTGAAGTACCTTATGTAAAATTCGGAATTGTTGGGGGAGAAAGAATAGCAAAATTAAACGAATTAATAAGAATATATGAAGAGCTAAAAGAAAATTAAATTTTTAAATATGATTATATTATCACTATTAAATGGTTACTATACCGACAGCATACTTAGAAGAGAAATATAGTATATCATTTTGGGAAAAATCGGAAGAAAATGAAAGACAAATAAATTTAGAAGATTTATTTAAAGAAATATATTGTACAAAAAAGAATATAGAAATTAGAATGTTGAAACCTAAGCGATCATTTCTTCTTAAATCTAGAAAAGATGAAAATATAGAACCTAGACAAGATCCATTCATAAAAAGAGAACCTATAAATATTTTATGTGAGTTTACAAAAACAAAAAAAAGAAAAAATATTGTCAATAGTTATCTTCATTTCTATCGACCAAGCATGCCTGATGCTGCAATAATGATTAATGAAACAGGTGAAATAACTGGAAAAATAGTTGAAGGTAGATCATATAAAAATAACACACTAAAATATTTATTTAATATCATAAATGGAAAGAACTCTAATAAAATAATAGAAATACCTCCATTCATAATTTCTCAATATTACATAGAAAAATCGTTATCACCAGAAGCTGAAGTATTACCAATACCATATCATAGTAAATCTGAATTTATTTTATCATTTAAAATGTATCACTATCCAGAAATATCGAAAAAAGATTTTATAAACTCCATTTCTATGTTAATACTTGTAAAGGAAATCGTTGAATCTACTGTTTTTTCATATTTGCTAAATATATATGTACCTCATAAATTTTCCCCAAATATAAATGCATTCGACTTTTATAGACATACAGAAGTAACATCAACAACGACACTATCGGAGTTAGAAAAAAAGATACAAATTTTTTTAGAAAATTTGGTTAGTAAATTTATCGAGAAATTAATACTACCTGGAGATATATCATTTTCTCAATTCGGTATAAATTATAGAGAAAATAAATTTTATGTTATAGATATGGGTTCTAATGCAAAAACCGCAAATTTATATATTATGAAATCTAATAAAGATATTGAAAAAGTATTCTATAGTCTTCTTTATAATTTACAGACATCAATTTTATACAGTATTGAAACAGAAGAAATGTTCAACTATCTTGAAATAGAAGGATATAAAGTTATTTTCCAATACCCTAAGAAACCAAATGATCCTTTATCAAAAGAAAAATTAAAAAAAATAGTTGAAAGAGTACTTAAACATGTATACAGAAGTTGTTCTCCAGATTATAGTCTAAAAGACATAGAAAAAATATATAAAATAATCGAAAATACTTCAAAAAAAGAATTTTATAGTGAAAATTATAAATAGAAGTCTAATCTATATAGAATATTTTAAACCATTTTTTATATTCTTCTTTCACCTCTATCAATTTTAAATTTATCAATATATCTAACATTCCCCAAATATAATTCTCTAGTTCAAATGCTTTTACGTAATCTTTTTTATCATAAAAATAGAGAAAATCCTTATAATATGACAGGACAAATTCTTCTATTTTTTTATCCAAAAATTTTATATCTACAAATATTTTTCTTAATTTTTCATATTCTCTATGAAGGTAAAACATAAGTTCTCTTTCATTAATCATATATTATGGATTTGACAGATATATTAAAACAATTTACCATCGAAGAAATAAAATATTATGAAGAAAAATATGACAAACAATATTTAGCCTTAAAGAAGCTCTACGAAGATATAAAAGATAAAAATTTATTTTTAAAGCTAATATTAATTAATTCTTTACTATCATTTCAGTTAAAAATGAAAGGTGAAGAATATTGGACAATTTTTTCAGATTTCTTTTCAAAGAACAATAAAGATATATGTAAAAGTTTTATAGAATTTCTAGAAAAATATAATTCTAGATTTTTACATATCAAAATAAGAAGATTAGAAAAGATATGCAAATGGATTTTAGATAAAGACTTAATATATTATTCCGATAAAATATTGGAATTAAATAGAACATTAGCAAATATAATGAATCAAAAAGAAGACGATAAAACTATTGTATTTTCTACAAAAATGTATATATACGGGATAAGAATAATAGGTTATAATATAGATTATCCAAAAGAAATATTTATTCCTATAGATAATAGAATTGGAAAAATATCACAAGATAAAAAATTTTGGATTAAACTATCAGAGAATACAAATTTGCCACTATTGGCAATAGATTCTTTAATATGGATAACGCTTGGCATAAATATCAATAATATAGAAGAAAATAACTTAAGAGAAAAAATAAAGAAATTAAAAGAATATTTAAATAATGTCTCCTCTAATCAAAATTCCATCAGATATTAGTAATATATCTTTTGCTAATTCTTTTTCATTAACTAACTTACTACCAAAATCTGTTTCTATTTTTCCACCACCAACCATAATTTTGCTTGTTTTAGATAATAAATAAACTGAATTCTCTTTTATAGAAAATACTTTTTCTTCAGATAAATTCAAACCAATAAATATTAATCCTGCCTTAGAAAAAATTTTATCTACATTATATATTTCATTAAAGTTATATAAGTAAATTTCGCCAGAAGAAAAATATATCTTATTTGACTTTATTTCAAATTCATAAGTATAATCTCTGGTTATATTATATTTACTAGTTTCATAAGTCTTTCCGAGATAAGTTATTTTTATAGAATTTTTGACTTTTTCTACTTTTATTTTACCATTATCTATATTAATTTTTACCCCTATAGCTAAGATTTCCATACAAATAAAATAAAACTTTTAATAATATAAATTTATTTTATGGAAGAAATTGAAGAAATTAAAACATACTATAATGCAATATACCGTTCTTATAATAAACTATATGGTGGAGAACAAAAAGAAAAAATAAAAAAAATATACAAAATTTATAAAAAACTATTTTCAGATAAAAAATTTGAAAGAGGTTTGGACTTTGGATGTGGAACTGGTATCTCTACTTTTCTATTAAAAAAGATTGCCAAAGAAATTTATTTGTACGACATATCAGAAAAGATGATTGAAAAAGCTTTAAAATTACATAAGGATGCGATAAGAATATACAAAATAGAAAACTACAAAGACTATTTTGATATTATAATATCTATAACAGTATTGCAAGATATTTCAAATCCTTATAATGAATTAAAATTATTAAAAAATTTATTGAAAGATAACGGATTATTAATAGTAAGTGTTTTAAATAAAAGAGGATATAACTACTGGAATGATTTGTTTAGACAAAATTTTAATATAATTTTTAGTGAAGATATTGGAAAAGACTTTGTTTTTTTCATAAAAAAACATTATATGTTATAAAAGTTTTAAAAATTACTATTCAAATATAAAAATTTAAATAATCAACATTACTGTAGCCTAGTAGTATATTATAGTATGTTCTGAATGTTAGTTTTACATTATTTAAAACGGTTAAAATTACGGACTTGGACTG
>DAIUEN010000037.1:0-5035 GCA_036845085.1 Candidatus Nanopusillus sp. | reverse complement strand
GAATTACATCTGTAATAATTTTACTAGTAGCAAAAATATATGGGATACTACTATTATATACTATCGGAATTATTTTAGTATTATTTACTATAACATTTGGAATTACTTACCTGTTATACATATATGGAGGAATTTCTGCAATCTTATACTTTTTATTCATATTAATATTAACATTTTCCATAATTGCAATAATCATATATCTAATTCCAAGCTTAAATATACAACACATAAGTACTGCAAAATATTCGGGAAAAGTAATCTATCCTATAGTTACCTCTATCGTTTTTTATTAATAATGTTTAAATATGGTACCACCATTTAATGATAAAAACTTAAAACCTTTTTTGTAAATAATATTGTATGGCGGCACCATCATCTCAGGAAAATAAAGAACAAGGTATAGCACAACCTCAAGAACAATCTCAGGAAAATAGAGAACAAGGTATAAGTAGAAGAAAATTACTTAGATATGCCATACTATTTACTGCTGGTATTGGTTTGGGATCTATGTTAAATTATTTTATTGGATCATCAAGTAATAGCAAATCTAGTAGATTAGACGAAATAATAACAAATACGAGAAATCCAAATAATACGAAAGGATTTTCTGATAAACTTACACAAACAGTCACAATATATAATAATTGTAATTGTAATATAGATTTGAATAATATAAATATGGCAGAAAAAAGAAATAATCTAACAATAACTAATATTGTTAGTGGGAAAACTAATAATGAAAATAGCGTAGGAAAAATCAAAGAAGAATATAGAAAAGCAGTTGTTTATGGAAAAATAAACAGCATAGAAACTGTGTCTGATATGAATACGGGAGGATACTATTTAATCATGAATGGAGGATTAAAATCAGAAATTTATAATAATGGTGGGTTAGAAAAAATATTAACTATGAAGATAATAAAATTGTCATATGACCATGATAAAGATAAGCGAAATATTCAAAATATATTAAATATATCTAAGTATTTAAATAAAAGAGGGATAAATATGTATGTTTTTGTAGCATCTGGGAAAGCATTATTAGATCTTAATAATCAAAATATATATATCCTAGATCCAGAAACCCAAATGTTCTACGTAGGAACAAATGATCAAAATGTATTTAACAAAGACAGATCTATTTATATAATTACACTAGAAAAGAGTCCTGAAGTTTTAGCACAAGATGGAAAAACATATAAAGATATATTATGGGCATATGATAAAGGAAAAGGTATGTCTGTTGGTATAGTAATAGAAGACAAAGAAACCTATAATAAACTAAAAGAAGCTGTTGAACTAGCTAACGATGTATACAATATTATAGGAATAAAACCAAAAAATCCTTTAAATCCTGGAGAAGAAGGAATTGTATTACCATTTGTAACTGGAAACACAGAAGTCTTAGGATACACAAAAGAAGGAATTCCTATAGTAAAAATTAAAGATCTAGGAGTAGGTATAACATTTGTAACAAAGGGATTCTATGATGGAAACTATAGTTATCTAAATGATTTTTATACTAGAAAAAGATAAAAACAGGCAACTTTTATTTTTTACTAATTTTAATTATTAAGTTTAATACCTAAATTATATTATCAATGATTAAGTTCTCTATAATAACTTTAGGATGTACTCTTAATAGAGCAGAAAGCGAAAAAATGAAAAATATATTAATAGAAAAAGGTCTTAAATACTCAGAACCAGAAGATGCTGATATAATAATAATTAATACATGCACTGTTAAAACCCCGTCAGAATATCATGCTATAAAACTAGTTAAAACATATTCTAATAAAAAATTGATTTTAACTGGTTGTTTAGTTCAACATAAACCAGAAATGTTTGAAAATTATCCATTAGTAGGAGTAGATAATATAGATAGAATATATGAAGTAGTTGTAGATCTTATGAATAATAAGATAGATAAATTTTTGGAAAGAAGATTCATAAATAAGCTAACACTACCTTCTGCAGAACAATATCCTATAAAATATGTAATTCTCCAAGAAGGTTGTTTATGGAATTGTATATATTGCGCTACCAAAATTGCCAGAGGAAATATTAGAAGCTACCCTCCAGAATTAATATATAAAGAAGTTAGGGATGCTAAATTAAAAAATTTAAAAATTATATATTTCACAGGAACAGATCTTGCGACATATGGATATGATCTTGGAATAAATTTAGCAGATTTGTTGTATGGTTTAAAAGAAATTAAAGGAGAATATTACGTAAGAGTGGGAATGGCAAATCCTGGAATATTAAATAAATTTTTTGATAAATTATTAGATGCATACGATTATGACAACATTTTTAAATTTTTTCACATTCCAGTACAGTCAGGATCTGATGAAGTACTGAAAACGATGGGTAGAGGATATACCATTAAAGAATTTATAGAGATAATAGAAAAAATAAGGAAGAAATATTATGAAGCTTCTATAGCTACAGATATAATTGTAGGATTTCCTACTGAAAATGAAGAAGATTTTAAGAAAACTTTAGAATTAGTAGAAAATATTAAATTTGATGTTATAAATATATCTAAATTTTGGCCAAGAGATAAAACTTTGGCAGTGAAATTATATAAAAATTTACCAAGTAATATTGTAAAAGAAAGGTCTAGAAAATTAAAGGAGATATTTAATAAAACTGCATATGAAAGGAATAAAATCTGGATTAATTGGGAAGGATATGCAATAGTAGAATCTAAAGGAAAATATGAAAATACATGGATAGCCAGAAACTATGCATATAAGCAAATAATAGTAAAATCTGATAGAAATCTACTTGGGAAGATAATTAAAGTTAAAATAGAAAATATTACCCCAATAGACTTAAGGGGAAAAATTATTGAAATAAAAGATGAAAATCTTTTAGAGAAAACTTTATATTGATTAATTAAGATATAAAATTATGCAATTTGGATATATGGGTAAAATATTGAGGATAAATCTAAGCGAAAATAAATTTTCTATAGAACCTTTACCTCCTGAAGACGTATTGAGAATGTGGTTGGGAGGAAGGGGAATTGGCACATATTATATGATAAAGGAAGTTCTTCCATCTGTAAATCCATGGAGTCCTGAAAATAAATTGATCATTGCCACAGGACCACTAACAGGAATTTCTGGTATTCCCACTTCTGGAAGATGGTCTATTATAACAAAATCTCCAATAACCAATACAATATATGAAGGAAATGCTGGGGGAAAATTTGGAGCTGAATTAAAATTTTCTGGATTTGATATAATTATTATTGAAGGAAAAGCTGAAAAACCAGTATATTTATGGATATATGATAGAAAAGTAGAAATAAGAGATGCCAACAAACTGTGGGGAAAAACGGTATACGAAACTGTTGATCTAATTAGAGAAGAATTATCTTCGATAGTTGGTAAAGAAGATACAAAAAACATCAAAGTTATTAGCATAGGACCTGCTGGGGAAAAATTAGTAAAAATTGCAGCAGTAATGGATGATAAAGGTAAAGGTGCTATTGGTAGAGGAGGAATTGCTTCTGTATTTGGAAGTAAAAATTTAAAAGCTATAGCTGTCAGAGGATATTTAAAACCATCTATAGCTAATCCAGAAAAATTTAAAGAAATAATTGTGAAATCTTCTCAAATTATAAGAAAATCTCCAATTACTGGAGAAAGATTACCTAAGTATGGAACAGCCGGATTTTTAGTAAAAGCTCTAAGTGAAAAAGGAATGATCCCTGTAAAAAATTATCAAACAAACATCTTTCCAGACTTCAACAAATTGTCTGGAGAAACTATTTCTAAAGAATATTTAGACTTAGAAAAAACAAGAGAATCTATATGTTGGGGTTGTCCTATAGCATGTAAAAAATATACTAAAGTAAAAGATCCTCCTTTCGCTACTGAAGGAGAAGGTCCTGAATATATGGGTGTTTGGGGATTCGGATATAATCTAAATAATAATAATTTACCTTCTGTCCTAAGAGCATATCATTTATGTAATGAACTTGGTTTAGACATCATAGGAACTAGTCATGTCATAGGAACCTTTATAGAATTAATAGAAAAAGGAAAGATACCAAACGAAAAACTAGAAGGAATGAAAATTAATTGGAGCGATCCTATAATTATTATAGAATTAATTTATAGGATTGCTAATAGAATTGGTATTGGAAATGATTTAGCAGAAGGTACAAAAGATTTTGCAAAAAAATATGGCACTGAAGAATATGCAATGATAAATAAAAGAGGAATGCCTTTATTCGGATTTGATCCTAGAGGAGCTCAGGGATATGGATTATGGTATGCAACAAGTAATACTGGAGATTATGACCAATTAGGATTATTTAAAGAAGTAACTGAACCAACGTATCTTAAAAATACAAATATAGATAGATTTGAAACTAAAGGAAAAGGAGAATTAATAAAGAGAGAACAAGATCTTGCAGCGGTTATAGATAGCATGATATTATGTAGATTTACAAGATATGCTTTAAACGAAGAAATATATACAGAGCTTATATCAGCTGTTACTGGCTGGGAAATAAATTCTCAAGAATTATTAAAGATTGGAGAAAGAATATGGAATGCTGAAAGAGTATACAATATATTAGTATTTGGAGATAATTATGAATACGATACTTTACCTAGAAGATTTTTAGAAGAACCGTTTAAAGAAGGTCCTTCTGCAGGAAATGTAGTAAAAATAAACGAAATGCTACCAGAATATTATAAAGCGCGTGGATGGATTAATGGTAGACCCACCAGAGAAAAACTAGAAGAGTTAAACTTAGGCTGGCTTGCAGACAAGTTAGAAGAAATAAAATAATTGCAAAAATTTTTAAAAATATTTTTTATATATTAATTAAACTTTAGTATAGAACAAAATCAAAGAAATTAACCTAGAATATACAAGTTGTACTAGAATAAAGATTTTTAAATGTTACTAGAATAATTTATATATGGATTTTAATTATTTGCATTTTATTAAAAAACAGATAATAAAAAAAGCTAACACCATTTATTTTTTAAAAAATGTTATATAATAA
>DAIUEN010000036.1:0-5196 GCA_036845085.1 Candidatus Nanopusillus sp. | reverse complement strand
TAATTAAAGAAAGTATTAATATAATATGTGTGTGAAGATAAATCTTTAATAAAAAATATGAAGATTTGAGACGAATAAAATAGAATTAGCAAAATTAGTACTACTTCTATTGCATTTACAGACATTATATTATAGAGACACCAATATATATTTTGTGTATTTGATTACATACGGTAGAATACTGTGTAGGAGATATTTCTTCAGTGTTATACTGTAAACTTAATCTAAAGTTACCTCCAGTGCTACTTGTTTGTCCTACTGGCTTAATTATATACCATTTACAAACTTTGGTATCTATATCATACAAAGGTCTGCAAGATACTTTATATTCTATTATATTTTCAGTTTGAGATGCGCTAACAATGCATGGCGGAAAATACGTTACACCTTCTATTCCACTATTATATAATGGAATAAAAGTTACTGTACTTCCATTTACTATCATATTAAATACATAAGCAGAGGTAATTATATCGTTTATATTAGTTAAAGGTAATTGTATGGATACATTATTCATATCTGTCAATATTATATATGACCCATTATGATAAGCTTTTATGTAAGGTAATCCGCATAAATTAATAGTTTGGCCCGGATTTACCGTTAAATTAGATGTACATGATATAAAAAACCCATAATTTATTGGTATTACTGGTATGTTTGGATTATAATATGTAACTGGTGAAGAAAAAGTAAAAACTATCTTATTACTGCTTATAGTAAATGTTCCTGTTGGCAGAGATAACGTCGTTGTTTTAGAACTCCTTGTAGATCCAACCGAATATATATCTTCTGCTAACGTGGAGAATTGAGAATTTATACCACTAATTACAGTATTCATCTGTGATTTTTGTAACATAGGTACTCCCCAATTATAAACTCCTATGGCAATTCCTACAATAACAACACCAAGTAGAATATATGAAATTAAAGAAGATTGATATTTCATAAAAATCTAATTAAAAAAAAGTTTATAAACTATCTCTATCTGCTTGGATTATATAATACTCTTACAGGTACTCCTAAGTATGTAAATGTAAACTCATAGTAATATATAGCACTAGTATTTATAGCGGGGCTACAATTTAAAGTTATATTGACCTGAGTATTTGGATTTATTACTGTAGAAGATGGGCTACATGTTGAAGTAGTTCCAGTTGATGAACTGTTAGTTGAATAGTACTGAACTGCTATTACAGTCATTCTAGAAGTATCTATAGGAACATTACCCCCATTGTAAATTATAGCATACAATGTACCTCCGCTCATATACATTGCAGGTACATTAAATATAACATTTCTAGTGGCCTCAGCAACTTGCTGTCCTGCTGCAGAAGAAAGCGTTCCAAATAATCCTGTCATCCATGCATACATCAAAGCTGCTATACCAACAGTCATTACAATTAATAATATTGTTGCAATTATTGGTGATATACCCTTAGCCATATAAAAATATAAAGGTTTTACTATTTATAAATTTTTAGATTTAAAATAAGAAAGCAATAGATATATAACTACAGCCTATTGTATGGATATTTTGGAATATTATTAGAAGACGTTATAGTATTTTTGTTAATGGTATCCTTTAGGGAATCAATAGATTTATTTAGTTTATCCAATATTTCCGCTATCTTTAAATTAGACTTTTCTAAGTTATTTAATCTATCGATTAATTCCATTGGCATCTTTGATTCTTGTTTCTTTCCGGAAGAATACATTAATGCTGCTTCTTTAAATATTGTTAGCATATCTTTTATCTCTTTATATAAATTTGTAGATACTACAATCAATTCAGAAAGTTTAGCCTGCAATTCTATATTACTTTTAACTAAGGAATTTATAATTTCCTTATAAAATTCTCTATCAGAGTTATATAAATAATTATTAGAAAAGCCTTGTAAATTTTTTTCTAACAAATTGTTATTGAAGGGTTTAGATATTTCTTTTTTTATCTGTTCAACACTTTCAGACAATTCTACCTTAATTCTTTTAATTTCTGTTCTCAGGTTTTCCAACTCTTCACTTAACTTAACTATAGGATCTGTAGGAACAACTTCAAATTCTTTCATAAAAATATAAAAAACTTGGATATTTATAAAATTTACATAAAAAACTAATCTTCTATTTCACTCTCTTCTTCTTCTTTTCCCCCTTTTTCCGAAGAAGATTCAGAAGATTTAGATGCAGCTATTACATCATCTATCTTCAATATACCAATAGCGGCTTCTGTAGCTGATTTTAATGCCTGTATTGTTATATTAGCTGGTTCTATAACACCTTTTTCCCACATATCAACAATTTTTCCTTCAATAGCATCCACACCATACCACAATTTACCATTTTCATGTGCAGCTCTAAGTTGTGTCATAGCTTCAATAGTATCCATTCCAGCATTTTCTGCTAGAGCAGCAGGTATTGCTTCTAATGCATCAGCAAATGAGAACATAGCTAATTGTATCTTCGAAGATTCTTTTTTAGCTTCTCTTCTAATTCTTTCTGCTAATTCCATTTCTATAGCACCACCACCAGCAATTATTTTTCCATATTTAATTACTGTTGCTACATCCTTTATAGCATCATTTAAAGATCTTTCAATTTCATCAGCAATGTGTTCAGATCCTGCTCTTACCAATATTGTTACTGCTTTAGGATTCTTACAACCAGTAACGAATATCATATTTTCGTCAGCAACTTTCCTTTCTTCAACTAATTCAGCTTCTCCTAAATCATCTGGAGATAGTTCTTCTATATTATTTACAATCCTAGCTCCAGTAGCTTTTGCTAACTTTTCCATATCTGACTTTTTGACTCTCCTTACAGCTAATATATTATACTTAGCTAAATAATATGCTGCTAAATCATCTATTCCTTTCTGTACGAATACAACATTAGCACCTACCTGCTTTATTTTTTCCACCATTCTTTTCAACATTTCCTGTTCTTTCTTTAAGAAAGCTTCTAATTGGTCTGGTGATGTTATATTTATACGAGCATCTGTCTCTGTTTCTTTTATTTCTAACGCATCTCCTATCAATGCAATCTTGGCTTTAGGTACTATCTTTGGCATTGCTCCATGAACTTTTTCTTTATCAATTACTATACCACTTATTAATTCTGTCTCTTCTACACCACCTCCAATTCTCTTCTCAATCTTCAATGAATCTAAATCTATTATTATCTTAACTTCTTTGTCAGATATTTTTACTACTTCAGTCACCTTTTTAACAGCTTCTACTACTATTCTTGCTAATTTATCAGAATACATAGAAGCTATTTTAGAAGATAGTGCAGACTTTGCAATTTTAACTAAAATTTCATTATTATCTAAACTTACATCTTTAGACAATTCTAACACAATCTTTTCTGCTATTTCTGCTGCTTTTTTATATCCCTCAATTATTATTGTTGGATGTACATTTTTATCTAATAATTGATCTGCCCTTTTAAGTAGCTCTCCAGCAAGCACTATAACTCTCTTAGTACCATCTCCAATCTCTTTATCTTGGGTTTTAGCTATTTCTATTACTAATTTTGCTGCTGGATGCTCAACATGCATCTTATCTACAATAGTTGCACCATCATTTGTAACTGTTATATCTCCCAATTCGTCTACTAACATCTTATCCATCCCTCTAGGACCTAAAGATGTTTTTATTATTTCTGATACTATAACTGCTGCCATAATGTTAGATCTCATTGCTTCCCTGCCAATAGTTCTCACATATTTTTCTGGTAAGATAGTAACTGGGTATAATTCTTTTCTACCCTCTGCCATATACTATATATACAGACAACTTTTATAAAGCTAAATGAATATATTACTTATTTTTTTTCTTTTTAATAATATCTACCATTTTATTAATTATTTCTGGTAAATCTTCTTCTTTATTGTTATAAAATATATAATATTCTTTACGTAAATACTCTAACTCGTCTTCTATTACTTCTAAGTTCATAGCCCAAATATTTTCAAAGATTTTATTATATGTATATCCTCTTTCTTCTAATCTTTTATATACAATATTTGGATCTGCTTTTATAACAAAATATAAGTCTCCATCCGGAAATAAATGTGCAAAATTTCCTTCTATTATAATATCTTTATCTTTTATATTTTCTATGTGTTTTTTTAATTCATCGAATAG
The DNA here is from genome assembly GCA_036845085.1 of Candidatus Nanopusillus sp. Classification (GTDB taxonomy): domain Archaea; phylum Nanobdellota; class Nanobdellia; order Nanobdellales; family Nanobdellaceae; genus DAIUEN01. Next base: position 1,051 of record DAIUEN010000036.1, on the reverse strand, counting down.
TCTATTTTCATCAACAATATACGTATTTAAAATTTCATCAAATTCTTGGTAAAGTTTATTCTTTAAAGAAAATTCTAATATATCTATAACTTCAGCATTTATTATTTCTGCCAATCTTTTAGCTATAGTACTTTTTCCTACCCCTGGTATACCAGAAATAACAATTATCACTTTCTTTTTATAACAAATTCTATTTTGTTATCTTTAAATATATTATATTTTTCTTCACATATTATAGGAATTCCATACAAAATAGAAAATAATCCTTCTAAATATCCTTCAGTAAGGTAGTCTTTTAGTTCTATTTTATTATCTCTAAATAAATCTTCCATTTCTTTTAAGATATCGGACTCTACTAGATATTGGAAATCTACAGAAGCCTCAAAACTTTTTACATCAAAAAATATATCAGATACTTTACCAAAACCTATTTTTTCTAGAAATTTCACTACTTGGAGTAGCACTTCTTCATTTAATACCCTCTCCATACCTGAATACATTTTGTATGTAGTACCAATAGAAATACCAAATTTTTTTCCAATTTCTCTTACGAAGTCGATATCTCTTTTTTCAATAGATTGTAAGTATAATACTTGAATAAATTCTGAAGGCATTATTATAAATTTTATATCAGAAATATAAAAGTATCCTTTTTTATCCGTTCTTAACAATTTATTTATTGAAGTATCTCCATGTATTAGCTCTAAAAAATTAATATCCTCATTTATATACCAAACTTTTGCTTTACCAACACTTCTAAAATTTAAATATCCCTTCTCTCTTAATATTTCAAGTCTTTTAGATAGAGTAATTCTATTTATTTTTGAGATTCTAGAAAGCTCTGATATAGTAAGACCATAAGGATTTTGTCTTAGAATAGAAATTATTTTCTCATCTACTTCATCCATGTAACTTAATTTTAATTTTATAATTTATATGTTTTATTTGAAAATATATTTTCTATGAAAAAAAAGCTTATCAACTTTATATTAGTAGTTTTTGTACTGTTGTTGGTTTATATAATTTATACAAAATTTAATTTGAATAAGAA
>DAIUEN010000035.1:0-5251 GCA_036845085.1 Candidatus Nanopusillus sp. | reverse complement strand
GCATTATATATAATATTATATATTGTAATATTTATAATAAACTATTTATTATCAATAGTACCATTAATTGGAGGATTATTATCTTTTGTATTTACATTATTATCAATAGCATATATTAATTTAGCTTTAGGAACTTTAGCATCTAAGATATAAAATTTTCTGTTTTTAGATATTTTTTAATAAAAATTTATATATAAAAAACTACGTTTTTGAATGTATGAAAGTTTTATTCATAGATCTAAATAAAGAAAGTCATAAAATATTGGATATAGAATCTCAAGGAATAATATCTCTTGGGGTAAAAGTACATAAAGAATATGAATCTTGGAAAAAAGAAGTATACGATCCAGAAGTACCGTTTATATTTGGATTGGGTCCTTTTGTTGGTGGAAAATTATTTGGAGTTCATAGAATGGTATCTATATTTAAAAGTCCATTAACAAGAACATTACATTTTTCAGCAATTGGTGGGGTTGGATACAAATTCATGGGTTCTGGAATTGATGCTATAGTGATAACTGGTTATGCTAAAGAACCTTCTGTTATATTTATTTCTCCAGATAATGTAAAAATAGAGGAAATTCAATATGTTTCATCATACAAAAATTATAAAGGTGTTTATGCATTTTCTAAATATTTACTAGAAAAATATAGTGATTTTTTCCTGAATTATAATTCAAGGTCTGTTGTCGTTGGAGAAGGTTCTATTTATACATATAACGGATCTTTATTTTCTTTTGATGTAAACAATGGAGAATTTAAGTTAGGAACTGAAGAATTTGCTGGCAGAGGTGGTGGGGGATCTTCATTATACAAAGGTCATAATATATTGGGAATAGTTGCTGGTGGACATTATAGGTATAGATATGAAAAAGCAAATGATATGAATTTAATTAATAAAATATTCTTGGAAAAATTTGGAAAAGGATATGTACAAGTTGTTAATGAAAAAACATTGAAATATAAATATGATCCACAAATAAAATCTGGTGGAACTTTTGGATCAAATTATCTGATATATAAAGAATTATTACCTTTGTTTGGATATAAATCTATATATTATTCAAAATATTTGAGGAGAAAACATTATGAATATATAATAGAATTATTTTGGAAACCTTTCCAGGAGGAAGTATTTGAAAGAAATAAATTATGGTTCAATTGTGGAGATATATGTCCTGTAATTTGTAAGAAAGTATATAAAGGTAAGAAAGTTGATTATGAACCATTCCATGCTTTAGGGCCTTTTATTGGTAATTATATATTTGAAGAATCTCTAAAGATTGTAGATCTTATAGATCAGTATGGACTTGATGCTATAGAAATGGGACATTTGATAGCATGGTTATTTGATTTAATAGAGAATAAATTATTAGAACCTGAAGAAATAGGATTAAATGATAGACCTATATTCGATATTGAAAGTTTTGATCCAAAGATAGATTCTTATAAGAATTCAAAATTAGCAGAAAAAATAATTAATAGTTTAATTAAAAAAGATAATGAAGTAATTTCTATAATATCTGAAAATGGTATAAGAGTATCTGCCAATATATTAAATCAAAGATATAAAGATAGAATTAAAAATTATAAGTTTAATGATTTTGTAGTATATGCTTCTTTTGGAAAACATGGATATATTACTCCAAATTTGTATTGGAGTCCTGGCGTTGTCGCTCCTATGTATATTTTGGGAAAATATTGGACAGATTATTCTAATTCATTTGCAAAACCAGAAGATTTTGCAAAATCTGCATATGGAAGGGCAATAAATGAATCTTTGGTAGAAGATCTTGGTATATGTAGATTTTATAGAGGAGTATATGAACCAGTTATAGATAAATTATATAAAGAGATTACAGGAAAAGATATTAATAGAAACTTGTATAAGGAAATTGCTGAATATTCTATAAATTCTGGTGCAGAACCTACTTTATGGGAAAGTAAAAGGGCAATGGATCTTATATCTACAATGTGTAAAGAATTAAATTTAAGTGATTGGAAGTTTGAAAAATATGAAGATTATGTTGAATGGTGGATTAAATTTAAAGAAAGCTTAGATGGATATTTAGGATTGAAAAAATAATTTTTTTTATTTATAAACATAATTATATAAAAAATATTATGAAACTTGAAAAGCCAGAAATACATTTTAATGCTTTAGATGTATTAGCAAATCAAATTGTAGGAATGACTATAGAATATGGAGAAGTTGAAGTAAAGAAGGTTTGGGAAACTATAAAAAGATCTTACTTATATAAAGATTTAGAATATAACGATTTTTTTTACTTAATTGAATTTTTAGATTCTATCAAAGCTATAAAATTTGATAGAGAAAGAAATTTTTTAATAAAAACTGGTAAAGGTTTGATGTATTATATAGAAAATATTTCAATGATACCTGATGAAAAGTCATATGATGTATATGATATTTCAACTGGTATGAAAATAGGAGTATTACATGAAGGTTTTGTTGCTAAACATGGTAATGTTGGTACAATATTTATATTGAGGGGTTTACCTTGGAAAATTGAAAAAATTGAAAAAAAGAAAATATATGTATCTTTATCAAATGATTTTGAATCTGCAATTCCTTCTTGGGAGGGTGAAGAATTACCAGTTCCTTTTGAAGTAGCACAAGAAGCACAAGAAATAAAGAAAGAATTATTAAATATGGAAGAATTAAGAGGACAGGAGAATTATTTTATTCCTAATAAAAACTCTATATTCATAGAACAATATAAAGATTGGTTTATTATCCATGCCCCTTTTGGTAATAGGGTAAATGATTCTATTGCAAGGATATTATCTCAATTAATATCTGAAAGATATGGTATTGTAGTAGGTATAAAAATAGATCCTTATAGGATTATGTTAAAAGCAGGATATATAAATAAGTCTATAATAAAAGAAATAATTTTATCTGTAAGACCAGAAGATGTGGAAAAAATATTGGAAAGGGCTATATCTAATACAGATTTATTCTTATATAGATTTTCTCATATAGCTAAAAGATTTGGAGTAATTAGGAAAGATGCAGATTATACTAAATCTACTTTGAGAAGAATTGCAGAACATTTGGTTAATACTCCAGTTTATAAAGAAACTTTGAATGAAATATTTATAGAAAATTTAGATATAGAAAATACAAAAAAAGTATTTGAGAAAATAAATATTGGAGAGATAAAGGTTGAAATAATTGATAAAGAAATTCCATCTCCATTGGCTTTATTAGGATTAGAGAGTGTTGTTTCAGATGTATTAATATCTGATAAATGGAGAGAAATATTCAGATTGGTAAAGGAAAGATTGGAAAATACAGAATTTATCTTGATATGTATGGGATGTGGTAATAAATATATAATTAAAGTTAAAGATTATACAGATGGATTTTCCTGTAAGAAGTGTGGTGGTATAATGTTTGGGGTTGCTAAAAATGAGAAAGATCTAAAAGATGAAAAAAAGTTAGATATAACTTCAGAATTATTGAGGGCTTATGGAAAAAAATTTTTATTTGTTTATGCTGGTAAAGGAATAAGTTATTTATCTGCTACATTTATCCTAAGAAAAAATATTGAAGATGAAGAACAATTAATAAGAGAAATAATAGAATATGAAAAAAGGGGAATAAAGTTTGCAAAAAAGTAGTATCTACTTTTTAGTAGTTATAATGGATTATCAAACAAGAAAATATTTAAAAATTTTCTGCATTATATAATTAAAATGGACAAAAATCTTAAGAAATCTAAAGGGTATATACCTATTATGATGAAGGGTAAAACATTAGCGGGCTTAAGCGTAGTAGCGGCTTTAGGTACAGTAGCTTTTGCAAGTTCAGGTACAATTGGACAGTTAGCACAAGGAATGAAGCAAAATCCAACAGCATATACTGTAGTAGTAGGGGCAGAGGCCAAGGCTTATGATGTAGTAGGAGCATCAAACATAATAGCAGCATTAGAGACATTTACAGTACCAGCTACTAAAACTGTATCTGTTTCTTTAGGTCAAGCTTCTTCTCAAGTTCCTGAAGGTGTATATCCATTTTATACCCAAAGAGCACCACTTTATGTAGGTAATAAAACAAATAACGTTTTTTCTGTAATACCGGTAGGAAATGGAACAATAAAAATAGATAACACAAATATAGAATATAAGGCATATGTTGAAGTAAAAAATGCAGAAATAAAATTTGGTAATTATGGAACTGGAGATAATTATAGACCGGCAGTAGCTATTAACGCTAGTAATAATAATGGAAATGTATCAGATCTAAAGATATACTTTTCACCTTCTATAGATACATCAAAGTTAAAAGATAATCCTCAATTAATAAAAGTATCAAATACAGAATATTATTTAGCAAACATAAATAATGAATTACATTTAGTAGTAGCCGCTGATAGAGTAATATTAAATGTTGGTGACACAAGAAATGTTGGGGGTTTAACATTAAAATTAAATGATGTTGTAAAAACTATGGAAGGTGGTAGTGAAGTATGGTATGCACAATTAGAAGTTAATGGTCAAGTATATACTGTAAAGAAGGGGAACTACATAAATGTTGGTGGAAGACTTGTATATGTTGTTAATGCATATGCATCTGTATTACAACAAGGAAAAGGATATGCGGAGGTAGTAGTAACTAATACTGGATACAAAATTTCAGGAAGTAATTTATACAGGACTTTTGATAATTCTTTAGTAGAAGGTGTAACAGTAAATCAAGGTCAACAAAATAATAAATTACAGAGTTTGACATTTACATTTAAATTAAATCAAATACCTGGAACTCCACACTATGCTCTTTTAGCTGGTGAAGAATATGTATTACCTTTATTCGATAAATATAAATTATACATAGCACCAGTTCAATTACCTGCTGGAGATCTTGTAGCCCAAGTTGTTAAAGAAAATGATAATAAATTTACATTAAGGTACAAAGATGCAGTATCTGGAAAAATGGTTTCAATACCTATAGATAAAGTTAATAACAGTTGGAAATTATTTAATGGTGAATTCAAAGGAGTATATAGTTCATCAGGAAGTAATACTAACTTAAGCACGGGAGATTATTTTGCGGTTGTTGATAGTAATTTACATCAGACATATATATTAAGAGTAGATAGTGTATCGTCAGATAGTGCTGTTTTATACAATTATGCTACTGGACAGACTATTACTGTAAAAGATCAAGAAACAGTTCTATTTGGATCTGTAGCAGTAGAATTTAAAATTAATAATAATAAGGTAG
>DAIUEN010000034.1:2036-5530 GCA_036845085.1 Candidatus Nanopusillus sp. | reverse complement strand
CTTCTTAAGATATAATTATACGTATCTAAGGATCTCTTACTTTCATAATAATTAGGTAAAGAATTGCTTCTCTTAGAATACTCATAAATATCAACCAAAGAATCTCTATGATAATAGTTATTTATTATTTTGGTTCTACCAACATTATTTATCGTATAGGTATATTTTAATTTTGAAAAATTCATATTTGCCATCTCTTCAGGACTATAAGAATATAGAAGATGATAGGAAAAGTATTTATCATTTATTAGATTTGGCAAAATTAACCCAAGAGATAAATACGGATCTATAATAGATCCATAATTTTCCCCCATGGGAATGTAGAATAAGTAATCTTTTATAGAAAACTTTGTTCCAACAATTTTAATGTTATATCCTAAATTAGATAATCTTCCAATTGCTATATTTTCAATTAAATACTTTGCTACATTATAATTATTTTCAGAAATACTAAAATCTACTTTTTTTATGTCAAAAACTGGTCTATAATTTGTTTCTAGAGAAATATTATTATTGTAAATTCCCTCAATTACCCCTCCAAGGATAAATGAAGTATAGATAGTGTCTAGTCCATACGAATTTATTAAGTATACTAATTCTTCAATTAATTTTTTATCAAAAATTCCTAAAAAAGGTCCATATTGATTAAATGGTATAAATGGGAATTTTGATTCATTAATTATGGGTAAAATAAATTCTTCAAAAATTTTATGTCTATATTCCTTTTTTAGATATATATTTTGAAAATTCATTATAGGAATTTCTCCTTTATAATAATTATAGATATCTACAATATTTTCGTGGAATCCTTTTTCTAAGTTTAAATCCAAATACAATATATCTCCATCTATCTCGGATCCTCCTCCAATAGAGATACCAGTAATATTATGTGCTTTGTATAATACAGAACCCACAGAACCTTTAAGTATGTGCATTTTATTTTTTTCAAACATAATTAAGTTACCATATTCTGTATACTTAGAACCAAGACCATTTAATAAAATAGTAAATTCATTATTTCCATATATATCCTTTATTGTATTATAATAATTATTGTATTTATCAAAAATATTTTCGGTTATTTCATCTTCTAAAAAAACAACATTGTCATTTTCAATTATCAAAAAATATTTCTTTTTAGATTTTCCTTTTATAGCAATCAGATCTAAATCTGCCAACTTAAGATATTTTCCTAAGTGCTTAGAAAGATTTATCTCTAATGTATTTGTAGTTGGAGACTTATATAAATACAAACCATTTATTGTTTCTTCATTCACATAATGTCCTAAAAAGAATATTACAATATTATTTTCATTAAATGCTTCCTTTTCATAAGTTTTGTATATATCTTTATGCAAAAAAACAGCATAATCAAAAGTTTTATAGTTTACATATTCAATTTTAGATTCCAATTTATCTAAATCTATAAATAAAACTTTCATAATTTTTATAATATATCTTAGTATATAAAAGGGTCCGTGCCCGAGTGGACAAAGGGGATCGGTTCAGGTCCGATTGGAATAGATCCGTCGGGGGTTCGAATCCCCCCGGACCCATTCAAAATATTGGTTTTATTGTTATCTAAAATAGTTAAAATTACGGACTTGGACTGGAATATTTTTATCAACATATGTTCCGTCGCCGAGTTGACCGAAATAATTATTTCCCAAGCACCAGACTGTACCATCAGATTTGAGAGCACATGTATATTGTTCTTTTGGTAATATTATATCTTTATCACAAGATATACTTGTTTTTAAGTATTCATTTAGATATTTTACTATTCTACAGTTTGATTTACGTATATGGGTTTTGTTCCAGAATTGTATAATATTATATTTATCTCACCGTTATAACAAAATACGTCACTTATTATGAAATTAGTTCTCGTAATGGATTTTTGGGATTGTTCAGAAGCTTGTGTTGATAATTGACCTGATGTACTAAACAAGAACAAATAAGCAGCTACCGATATTAAAACCACTATTAAAACTACTAAAATTACAGAAATTTTTTCTGATATGGAAGTGGTAGAACGATAGATTTTTAATTTCCTAGTAGAATTCGAATCCTTCCAGCCCAATATTTAAAAGAATAAAAATAAATATTATTTATATGGATATAAAAAAAGATTTAGAAAAAAGACTGGATATAAAAAAAGATTTAGAAAAAAGACATTTTTATTCATATTGTATCTTAAAAAAAGAATTTATAAAAAAATCAGAAGCATTAGAGCTCTTTTTATTTTATGAATTTATAGAAAAAACAATAAATGAATTCCCAAAAATAAAAGATAAAGATTTTATAATAATAAAAAATATTCTACAAAATATCTACAAAATAATAGCGAAACCAGATATTGTAGAGTCGTATCTAAAATATATTGTTTATTTAGAAGAAAAAGCAGAAGATTTAGAAGAAAAAGGAAAAAAAATGATAAACAATTTTATAGATTTTGGAGATATAGATGACAAAACCATAAAAGAACTAAACAATTTAAGAATAAATATGAGAATATTAGAAAACTTGTTTTGGATTGCTGCTAGAAAATTAGAAAATAATGGTCTATATCTTATTATTCCACATTTTTTAAACATAGCTTCAAAATATATCTTTTATTATATAGTAGTAAATTATAAAGACAAACTGAAATATATAGAAGAGCCAAAAGTAGAAATAAAATTCAACGAAGAAAAATATAAAAGATATTTAGAAATATATAAAAATAAAAATTTATTTGATTTTATCTAAAAAACCAGGAACCTCTTCCTTCTTTTATTATTAATTCTTGACTAGTATTATAGTATTGTCCTTTATATTCTATAGTGTAATTTATTAAATAAGTGCCTGGCTCTGCATTTTTTTCAGCATATAACACTAGTTGGGATATACAGAAACTTTTATTTAATACTAAACATACTGTATTCTCTGGAATACACCTAACATTTATTGGGGAATCACATTTAATATTTACAATTCCAGAATCTGATTGAGATAATTCAACTTTTATGTTAACCTTTCTTTCCTGTTTTGGATATAATATTATTTTTTGTGGACTAATTCTTACATTAGTTATAGTTTCTGGAACTGTATCTTCTTCACAAGTATAATTTTTATAAATATAACAAACATTTCTAACATTTCCTCTTATGAAATAACCTTTATACTCTAATAATTCATTTTCTCCAAATGGCTTCCAAGTAAAATTACCTTCTTTTAAAATTTCTGGCCTTAAATTATAACATACTACATAATAACATCCTAAAGTCCTAGATTGCGATTTTCTGACTTTATTTTCATATTCTGGTGGAATTGGTTGTGGTTCAGGCTTAATTTTTTCTCTACCTATTATAAACGATTCCTCTTTAGAAGAACTAGTATTCACGACCTGCATTTTTCTTTCAGAATAATTTTCTTTATAATTTTCTTTTTCTGGTGAAATTGGTTGTGGTTCAGGCTTAATTTTTTCTCTACCTATTATAAACGATTCCTCT
>DAIUEN010000034.1:0-1936 GCA_036845085.1 Candidatus Nanopusillus sp. | reverse complement strand
ACGACCTGCATTTTTCTTTCAGAATAATTTTCTTTATAATTTTCTTTTTCTGGTGGAATTGGTTGTGGTTCAGGCTTAATTTTTTCTCTACCTATTATAAACGATTCCTCTTTAGAAGAACTAGTATTCACGACCTGCATTTTTCTTTCAGAATAATTTTCTTTATAATTTTCTTTTTCTGGTGGAATTGGTTGTGGTTCTATCTTTATCTCTTTGTTTACATTAACTACAGCCATATTTCTATTTTCAGTTCCATTTTTATATTCAAAAGCAAACACTACAAAGGTTGCCAAAAATAAAATTGATAAAATTCCTAATAATAACTTTACTTTCCTAATCATATATATATATATTATTTAGAAAAGTTTAATAATTTAATGCGCCCCCGCCGGGATTCGAACCCGGGTCACGGGATCGACAGTCCCGTATGCTACCACTACACCACGGAGGCTTATTATCTGTTATGGTACCTAAAGTTTAAAAAATTTATTCAAATAAAAAGTTAAAATCTTCAAATAATCTATACTTCTTCTTATTAAGATCAAAAACCTTTCTTTCTAATTCTTCTATTAATTCGAATAATTTATTTTCATCTCCATTTATAGTTTCTACTTTTCTTGCCTCTAAATTATAATATCTAATGCTATAACCTTTATTTATTTCTTTTTCCCCTATATACACTATTATTGATGGCTTATATTTAGATTCTAATATCCTTACTACATTTGATAATTCAGTTTTACTAGATTCAATAACTACAGCTCTTATATCTTCATTTTTAAGTTTAAGATATAATTCCTGTGCCTTTTCATTTATTTTACTGTCTATATATTCGTCCCTTGTATTCACTTTTATTATAGCTAATTGAATTGGATTTAAAACAAAAGGTAATCTTCCGTTAAAAACTTCCAAATAAGAACCTATAAATCTTTCTATGGATCCAAGATATGCCCTATGAATAATGAATATATCTTCTATACCAAAATATTCTTTAGTTAAATCTCTTAGTCTAAAATTCCTAGGTAAATTAAAGTCTAATTGTATAGTACCTAGTTGCCACTCTTTTTCACCAATTTTAATTTTGAAATCGTACTTAGGTCCATAAAATGCTGCTTCTCCTATATCAATACTTATAGAAAATCCAAATTTCTTTCCAACTTTCTCTAAAACTCGTCGCATAACCCCAACTGAATTTTCCCAATCCTCCAAACTTCCAGAATATTCGTTCATCTTATTTTTATCATGTATACTTAATTTTATTGTCAAACTTTCCCCCTCAAATTTAATATTAAATAGTTTTTCATAAATTTCCTTCATTTCAAAAATTAATTTTTCTATTTCAGATTCTAGTTTATCCATAGTTATAAATATATGAGAATCGTCTTGTGTAAATCCTCTAACCCTCAATAATCCATATAAACTACCAGATACTTCATATCTGTGTACCCTGCCTAGCTCAAATGTTCTAAAAGGCAATTTTATTTTTCTATTTTTTTCTATTAAATTTATAAATAAAAGTATGTGATGTGGGCAATTCATTGGTTTTATAGCATATTCTTCGTCTTCTATATTAAATATATACATATTCTGTTTATAGTACGATAAATGACCAGAAACTTTATACAATCTAGTACTAGCTATAATTGGAGTTTCTATTACATAATATCCATTTTTAGCATGAAAATCTGTTAATATATTATATAGTATTGTCCTTAAAATACCTCCACCAAAAGAAAATAGTTGTATACCTTTACCAATAAAATCTCCAAACTCTCCATTTAAAAAACCAGCCCTTCTATCATGTCTTACCAAAATATCTAGTTCATCTGCATAATCAATATGATTCTTATTATCCATTAAAAATTTTTGTATAAAACTTATATAAAAATTTCTTGAACTTTATAATATACTATATCAGTTTCATAGTCTATTATAG
>DAIUEN010000033.1:0-5687 GCA_036845085.1 Candidatus Nanopusillus sp. | reverse complement strand
GGTATATATAGAATACAAAAATAATTCATTATTATTTGGATCTGATATTCAAGGAATACTTAATGAAAATACATTAAAAATTATAGTTGATTTAAATCCCAAGATATTAATAATGTCCGGTCCTCTAATATATCATGCAAAATGGAAAAATGAATATACAGAACTCTCATTAACTAATATATTGAAGGTTATAGAAAATACTCAGATTTCTAAGATTATAATAGATCATCATTTACTTAGAAGTTTAGACTATAAAATATATATAGAAAAATTAAAAGAAAAATCTGAATATTTTGATGTTAAAATTTTAACTGCAGCAGATTATTTGGGTATAGAAAATAGATTACTAGAAGCTAGAAGAAAGCAATTATATGAGAAAAGTAACATTTTTTAATTTTATTAGAAATCATTAATAATGACTAAAAATGATAAACTGAAAGTAGTGTTTATATTACCTTTCAATATAAGCTTTGGTAGAGGTGGGGAATATGTATTACTAAACTATATAAAATATGCTCCAAAAAACGTTGATATAACTGTTATTCAAACAAAATACGCACCAGATAAAAGATTAACAGAAGAAGAATTAAAAATAGTGTACAATAGAGCAAAATTTATAACTTTAGATACTGTAGAAGTAGATTATTTGTACAAAATATCTGGAAAGTTATCTAAGTTATCTAAAAAAAGTATTATAGCAAAATTTCTTAATTATTTTATTAAGTTTATTAGATATATCTTACTATATATAGTATATTTCAATTTAAAACTAAAAAAAGAAATGATAAAAAATAAGGAATTATTAAAGATTTTAGTGGAAGCTAATATTATATATTTATTTCCTAATTTCTTATCTTTGTCTTTAAAACATTTTAAAGGTAAGTTAATTGGTAGTTCACATTCTATCTTTTTATATTTAGAAAAGTATTCTATAATCAATAGCCTTAGGAGAATGTTTATATTAGCACAACTAAGACTCTATAATCGATATGTATATGCATATCATCTATTTCCAGGTTATAGAAAATATCTGAAAATTTTAGGAATAAAAAAATGTTTTTTTGTTCCTAATGGAATAGATACTTCAATATTTTATCCAAAAGATAAAAAACAAAGTGATGATGTAATATTTTTATTTAATGCTGCCCTTGAAGAGTGTAAAGGGGTTTTAATTGTTATAGAAGCTTGGAAATTAATGAAAAATAAAGATAAAGCAAAATTATATATAGTAGGGGGTGGTATGCTATCGGATTACATAAAGAAAATGTCGGAAAAATATAAATATAAGTATTTTAGTGTCTTACCCATTGATAAATTAGCAGAGATATACAGAAGTTCTGATGTATTTCTATATCCAACAGATTGTGATACATTTTCTTTAGTAATGTTTCAAGCTTTAGCTAGTGGACTATATGTATTAACTTCTAATTACATGAGAAAAATAGAGGATGATAGTTTGAAAAATATAAAAAGGGAGTGGATAAGTTATTTAGAAAGAGATCCTATAGTTTTAGCTAGAAAAATGGATGAAATAGTAGAAAATAGACAAGAAATATTTAGAAAAGATAGAATGTCTCTATATAAATTTATTAAAGAAAATTATTCTTGGGAAAGTGTAGTAGATAAATTTTATAATGAATTAAAAAAATTATAGTTAATAAATAAAGATATACATATAAACTTTTTTATTATAGCTTATATACCCATGGATATAAAAAATTTATTAGAAAAGTATAAATTAATTGGGTTTTATAAAAAAGTATATAAAAATTGGCTCGAGGTTGTATTTTCTATAATTATAAAAAAGAAAAAAATTAGATTAGTTTTAAAAGATGGTTCCTATATAGTTACAGAAGATATAGCTTTGGCTAAAACAATACCATTCGTTTTTAGATTTAAAGATTTGGATCCTAATAAACTAACATTCAAAGACGGAATTTTATACTATGAAAATAAAAAGTGCGGTAAAACCTATGGGGAAATTATAATTAATCTTCTATTAGATGGAAAAGTTATTGATAATATTGGTATAATAAATTTTGAAGGTAAAGAATTAAAATTTAAGTTAAATTCTCTTAATCTTCTTATTTTAGATAATTTTTATTTAGAACAGTATAAAATAGACAAAATAGACGGTGAAGTATTAGACATAGGAGCTAATATTGGTGATACTGCAATATATTTTGCATTAAAGGGTGCTGAAAAAGTATATGCTTATGAACCATTACCAAATGTTGCAAAAATTGCGGAAGAAAATGTAAAATTAAATGATCTTCAAGATAAAGTAATAATTTATAATGAAGCCATTGGTGCAGAAGATGGATATATATTAGTACCAGAACAATATGATATTTATTCTAGTGGGGGATATATAGTAAATAACAAAGGAAATATAAAAATACCTGTTGTCTCTATAGAAACTGCTATAAAAAGAATGAAAAATCCATATTTATTAAAGATAGATTGCGAAGGATGCGAAAAAGATATTTTGTTAAAGTCTGATGCTTGGAAAATATTTAAGATTATATTTGTAGAATTACATAGAAATATTACAAAGGTAGATCATAAGATTTTCTTAAAAAGATTAGAAGAATATGGATATACTTGTGAAATTTTATCAAAAATATCAGATGAAGTAGTTTTATATAAATGCATAAAAAATAAATAACTTATTAAAAGTTTTTATTGTATTTATCTCGTAGCCCAATTATATTATTTCTTTTTTTGATTATAGAGTTTTCTACTTCATTTGACCTAGATCCCATCCCATCAAATAGAATATATAAAGCATTACGTGCAATATTCTTGCCACATCTATCGCCTCACTTAATAAACTATGTAGAAACTAGATGCAATACAAAATTTATAACTAAGCTTTCGGCTCTATCAGTTATATCTAATAAGGCCAATTAAGTGCCTTTCTCTAATATGATATGCTAATTGCTTTAAAATAATGAATAAACCCTTTATATAAGAGCTAGTTGTGTATTAGTTATTCGTTTTGCCTTAGGTACATCTATTGCTGATATTAAATATGGTGGATTGTTATCTAATAAGGTTAGATTTAAAGAATCATAAGCTGTAGCATAAGCATTTAATAATACGTCTCAAAATATAAACCAATGACAAATTTTTATATAGCATTTCAAATTGTCTTAAGAAAGTATTTAATTGCATACTTGTAAATTCTTGTGAGTCAAGTATTCATAGAAAGCATATAAAGAATTAATTTATCTATTACATTATTACGTGGATTTCTTATATTAAATAGTGTATAATGTTCTTTTAGTTCTTTAAGTAATATGTCTTTATATAAAAGTGCTTGCGGTATTTTCATGCCTACTAGCGATATCAGTGAGGTATTTTCTTACTTCTTCTTCAGAAAATCCTAAAAACAAGATTTCTCCATATTTATATATTACTATATCCTTTTCTTTTTGCTTTAACCATATAGAATCTTCTTTTCTGTCTTTTATATCAAAATCACTAAATTTTTCTAACAAACTATTAATGAATTCATCTGTAAACTCTTTATCAAATTTTACTGATAAGTTATTCATTCCACATAGTTTAAAGATATTATATTTCATTAAATGATATTTATTTAAAAAAGATATAAAATTTTTTCTAAAATCTTTATTTATGATAAATGGTAATATTATAAAGAAAGATTTTCCTATTTTTGAGAATAATCCTAATTTAATTTATTTTGATAATACTGCAACAACTCAAAAGCCAAAACAAGTTATTGATAAAATAAGAGAAGTCTATGAAAAATATTATGCAAACATCCATAGAGGAGTATATAAAATAAGTGAAATATCGTCTGAAGAATATGAGAATTCTCATAAATTGGTTGCTGATTTTATAAAAGCCAAAAGTTGGAGAGAAATAGTTTTTACTAGAAATACTACAGAAGCTATAAATCTTGTTGCATACTCATATGGATTAAATAATATTGGAAAGGATGATAAAATTGTAATATCTTATATGGAACATAGTTCTAATATATTACCTTGGAGATTTTTAAGTAGAAAAACTGGAGCAAAATTAGAGTATGTAAACATAACTAAAGATTATAGATTAGATATAAATGATTTAGAGAAAAAGATTGATGATAAGACAAAGATAGTTGCAATAACGCATGTTTCTAATGTGTTGGGTACTATAAATCCTATAGAAGATATAATAAAAATTGCTCATGAAAAAGGTGCAATTGTTTTGGTAGATGCTGCTCAAAGTTCAGGACATTTATCTTTAAATGTTAAAAAATTAGATGTAGACTTTCTAACTTTTAGCTCTCATAAAATGTTGGGTCCTACTGGAATTGGAGTATTATATGGAAAAGAAGAATTATTAGAAAACATGGAACCTTTTTTATGGGGTGGTGATATGATAAAAGATATAGATTATGATAAAGAATATTTGAATGAATTACCATGGAAATTTGAAGCAGGAACTCCAAATATTGCCGACGGGATAGCTTTTGGAGAAGCTATAAAATATTTAAATAAATTAGGTATGGATAATATAGAAAAATATGAATTAGAGTTAACTAAATATTTTTTAGAAAGATTTAGAGAGTTATCTGATAGATATAATGATATAATCTTAATGGGTCCTGAAGATCATAAAGAAAGAGAAGCAATATTTTCTTTAATATTTAAGATAAATCCACACATAGTTGGAAAAATTTTAGATTTTTATAATATTACAGTTAGAACCGGATATCACTGTGCATATTTATTGTTTAGATATTTTGATTTATATAAATATGGGGGATCTGTACGAGCATCATTATATATTTATAATACAAAAGAAGAAATAGACATCTTTTTTGAGAAAATATATTCTATATTGAAAAGATCTTAAAATTTACTTTTTATACTTTAATATTCATTTATAGCGATATATCCTACGATAGTTCTAAAGTTATTTTTTAAATAATTTGATAAATTAATAGAAATATTATGTATTTTAAGGTCATATTGTTCAAATATCCATTTTATGTTTATTTTTTTGCTATAATATTGTATTTTTTCTAATTTTTTTGATGCATTCAGAAGATCTTTTTTATTTCCAGAGATAATTATAAGGTTGGTCTTTACATCACAGTCCATACTGTTATAAATACAATTACTTTCAGCAATTAAATTATAAACTGATGATTGTAAAACTCCTCGTAATAGTATTTTTCTACATGTAGTATCATATATATTTTTGCAACTAGTAACTTTTAGTTCATATATTTGGATTAAATATTTTTTATCTATTTTCTCTATAGAAATGTAATCTGGAGTTCCATAACTATAAACTTCTATTGGACTTCTCTTAAATATAATTCCTTCTAAATTTTTATTAATCTCTGGAAATATTTTATGAAAGACAATTCCATATTCTCGATGTTTTATGTAATATTTTTTATTATTTTTTATAATAAAATTGTTTGGTGCTATGATTACTTTTAATATCATCTTAACAGCTTTACTAGTCCCTATTTTTCTTTGTACAAATTTAGCATTATCATTATTTTTTTCTTCTATTAAATAATCCAATTTTTTTCCTATATTTTTTGCATTATATTCAAATGTTGGTAATATATATAAAAAATAAGAATCGGAAATTTCTCGATTGATAATATGGGGAAAATCTTTTTGGTTTATTATAGATAATATGTTATTATATAA
>DAIUEN010000032.1:0-5751 GCA_036845085.1 Candidatus Nanopusillus sp. | reverse complement strand
ATGTATTATAGAACCGATTAAAGATTTTTCGTTTTTTTCTTCTTTATAGTTAAGAACTCTCTTTAAATATACTTTTCTTTTACAAAATAAATAATCTGTAATATCAGTTACTCTAACGAAAGCTTTTTCTATCATAAATTAAATAAGACTTAAATAATAAAAAGTTTATATAACATTATATGACAAAAAAATTAAATGTATGGGTTGATAAAAATTTGTGTATTGCTTGTGGAGCATGTATAGCAATAGCCCCAGAAATATTTGAATGGGATACTGATGGAAAAAGTCATAGTAAATTAAATGAAGTTACTGATGAAAATTTAATGGAAAAAGCTAAAGAAGCGGCAAATGCATGTCCTACCGGCGCTATAAAGATTAAAGAAGAATAATTTATATTTTTTATGAAATATTATATAGATATAGACTATAATAAATGTACTGGCTGTATGTTATGTTATATAATAGATAGAAATATCTTTGGTATTAAAAATGGAAAAATTTTTATAAATAAAAAAATTTTAGAGAATGAAGAAGAAATAAATAATGCACTCATAGCTGTAAGATCATGTCCTGTTAATGCTATACTTATTCAACTTATATCTGAAGAATAAAGCTTATATATAGTAAAGTTTTTATTACTAATATGTCATCAATGTGGGAAATAATATTGAATATACTGAACTACATGGGATTCTTTAACATAATATTACCATTTATACTTGTATATTCTATAGTATATGGATTACTTTCAAAGTATAAAATATTAGGAGATCCTTTTGATACTTCAAACGAAGTTAAAGCTAGAGCGGTTAGAAGTATAATTGCAATGGTTTCTGCTTCTATATCATTCTTTGTTGTAGGTTCTGTTAATGTTGTTATAAATATAAGGGAGATAATTCCCTATTTTGTTTTGTATATATTAGTATTATTCATGTTATTACTATCGGTATCTCCATTTTTAGTAAAATCTGATACTGGAGAAATAGTTAGCGATAATTATAAAAAAGTTGTTGGAATATTAGCAACGGTAATATTTTTTCTAGTTGCATTATATTCCTTTGGCCTTATATCTATATTTTCTGTTTTTGGCGATATATTTAATAATACTGAAGTATTAGGATTTATTATGACTATGGTAGTATTAGGAATACTAATGGGCTTTGTATATTGGATAACAAGGCCAGTGGGCGGAAGTGGAGGTAGCAAACAAGGTGGTTCAGGTGGTGGTAATAAATAGTTAAAATGCCTCAGACATTAAATGTTAATGAGATATTCTATGGAAATTTAACTCAACTAGGATTCTTTCATATAATTCTACCATTCTTATTGATATTTTCTTTAGTTTATATGTTAATTAGATTTTCGAATTTATTATCTGAAGGCGACAGGGATGTACAAGGTCATAGAATAGAAATACTATTTTCTTTTGGTTTTTCTTTGCTAGCACTTCAAAACCAACATATAATGAATGCATTGCTAAATTTTGTAGGACAAGCCGCTTTAGTAATCTTAGCATTTTTCTTATTAGCATTGGCATTGGCAGTATATGATAAAGATATTCCAGTCTGGGTGAAAGGAACTATATATATGCTAATAATGATATTTATATTATATGCTGCATTTTCTTCATTTTCAACACCTTCAGTTGCGGTTAATAGTATAATATTAGAAACTATATTTGCCTATCTAATAGAATCTGGATTATTGGTAGTAATAATAATATTTCTAATATTGTTCTTGATAATATATTGGATGACAAAACCTTCTAAAACTGGCCAACAGCAACAGGCTCAGCAACAACAGCAACAAAGTTCTTAGATAAATAAAGATGGAGTTTGTTTCAACATTTTATTCTTTATTTATGCAATATGGAATATTCACAATAATTGCCCCGTTTTTGTTAATATTTTCACTAATATATGGATTGATTAGAAAAGCAAGATTATTTGGAAATAAATCTGAATCTGAAAGAATATATGCGGTAATATCATTTGCCATTGCTATGTATTTTGTATATAAAGTAGGATTAGTATTCTTTACTGCTAGATTTATTTCATTCTTCTTCTATGAAATGTTAGTTTTACTAATGATATTAATTGGATTATCTATATTCATAGGATTTGGAAATTCTTCTCAAAATTCTAACTTAAATAGGATTAGGACAGTTGTTCAAGGAATTTTGGGTTTAACAGTAGTATTTGCATTTTTATATGCTGCCTCTTATGATCCTGAAGGAGTTGGAGTATGGTCTCAACAAATAGTCGAGACAATATTCTTATTCTTAATAGAATCTGGACTATTAGCTATATTAATAATATTCTTAATATTGTTTGCATTAATACATTGGATGACCTCAACACCAAAGCAAACTAGCTTAAAGGATAGGATTAAAAAAACTTCAGAAGGAGTTGTAGTTGCCGCAGAAGATCTATTATATAAAGCGAGAGATAAATCACAAAGTAAATCAGGAGGTAATCTTAGTAACTAACGACAAGACACTAAATAAATCTACTAAATTAAAGTTTTTTAATTTTATTAACCTTTTTTTAAATTTTTTTCTTATGGTTGTTGCTGTTACAAAAGATAAGAAAATATCAGATATAATAGATTATATTAAGAAGGGTGAAGATATTCTAGTTTTAGATAATAAAGGAAAATATTTTGGGGTTATATCAAACGATAAGATTATTAAGTATTTATATAGACCAGATACTACAATAGAGAAAATTACTTTAAGAATAAAGCCATTGGGAGATTATAATATATTAGATATAATAGAAAAAATGATATTGTCAAATACTAGGATAGTTCCTGTAAAAAAAGATGATAAAATAGAGATAGTAAATATATTTGAAGTATTGGAAAGTATAAAAGAAGATAAAGAGATAATAAATAAACTATCTATAAATAATTTAGTAAATAGAAACATATATTTTGTTTATGATAAAGATGATGTATCTAAAGCAATAGGTTTGATGAAAAGTAAGGGAGTATCTAGACTAATTGTATTAAGTTCTAAGGATAATACTCCTATAGGAATCATTTCTTTATCAGATATAATAAGATATTTTGTATTTGAAAAAGAAAGAAATTCTGGATCATTTGAAGAAAAAGATTTAGAGATAGAAGTAAGATCTATAATTAGTAACAAACTTATCTATGTAAATAGTACAGATTCTTTATTAAAGGTAATAGAAACACTAGTAAATAATAGGATATTTTCTGTACCAGTATTAGAGAATTATAAGATATATGGAATAATAACAGCAAAGGATATATTGATATCATATTTACAACTAAAAAAGGAAAAACAATATAATCTTGTAATTCATGGAATAGATTTAGACGAAATAGATATTAAATATATAAGGAAGAAATATGAAGGATTAATTAAAAAATATTCTAAAATATTAGGAGATGACATCAGATTGGTTTTACACATAAAAAAAGTTAATGAATCTATAGAAGATAGAATAATAAGATTTATAATAAAAGCTAGGTTATGGTCTAGTAAAGTAAATATTAATGTTTCTTATGATGGTATAGAGTTATATTCAACAATAAATAATATTTTTTACTTATTATATGAAGAATTGGAAAAAATAAAGCACAAAAATGAAAGGAATTATATGATACAAAGGATATATAAAGATGACATCTTTAGATACATATAATGATTGTAATACCTGGCGATTATGTAGGAAAGGGAGAAATAGAAAATACATATGGTATAGGAGAGCATAGATATTCGAAATTTATATCTCTAAGAGAAACAAATAATGGGGTTAAAATAACAAGGTTAGAAGGTTTTTATATACCAAAACTAAATGATGTAATTATAGGGAAAGTTATTGATGTATTACCAAATGGCTGGGTTATAGACATAAATTCCCCATATTTGGGATTTTTATTAGTAAAAGACACAAATATTGGAGAAAATATGGACTTGAATGATTTATATACCTATGAAGATTTTCTATTGTGCAAAATATACAAAATAAGTAAAAATAAAATAATAAATTTAACAGTAAAAGAAGAAGGATTGGGGAAGTTGGAAAAAGGTGTAATAATTTCTGTAAATCCTGTTAGATTGCCTAGAGTCATAGGCAAAAAAGGATCTATGTTGAATATACTAAAAGAAATGCTTAAAGTAAATATTATTATTGGGAATAACGGAAGAGTATTTATTTCAGGAGATAAATTAAATGTTCTGAGGACAATTTCTGTAATAGAATATATAATAAAAAATTCTTATAAAAAAGGATTGACTGAAAAGGTTAAAGAAATGATAGAAAAGGGTAGAGCATGATGAAAAATATTCTTAGATTTGACGGAAGAGATTATAACCAGTTAAGAGAAATGGAGGCTAGAATAGGAATCTTGAAAAATGCAGATGGATCTGGATATTTTAGATTTGGAAATACTGAAGCTTTAGCTGCAGTTTATATAAGACCATCAAAAATGTCTATAGACTATGATAAAGCATTTCTAAGAGTTAGATATGATATGTTAACATTTTCTGTTCCTGAAAGAAAAAAACCAGGTCCTGGTAGGAGAGAAATAGAGTTATCTGAAGTAATAAAAAGGGCTTTAGAGCCAGCATTATTATTGGAAGAATTACCTGGAAGCATTGTTGATGTTTATGTAGAAATATTAAATGCAGATGCTGGTACTAGAACTGCTAGTATAAATGCAGCTTCTTTAGCATTAGCAAATGCAGGAATTCCTATGAGAGATCTTGTAACTGCTGTAGCAGTAGGTAAAGTTGGAGAAAAAATTGTTGTAGATTTAATAAAAGAGGAAGAAGATTATGATTCTGAAAAATTAAAGGAAGATCCCGAAAAGAAAAATTATATTAATTACTATGGGGAAGGTAGGGCTACTGATATACCAGTTGCAATAATACCGTCTGAAAAAAAATTTACTTTGCTACAGTTGGATGGAGAAATATATAGAAGGGAATTAAGAGAAGCTTTATCTTTAGCTTTAGAAAAATCTTTAGAGATAAAAGATATAATGAAAAGGACTATTCTTAATAAATACAAAGTAGATATATTGTAGATACTATATTCTAGGATAAATTAGCTTTTTTAACATTTTCATACTATTATAAAGCTTATTTATTACGTAATTTTTTTCTTTTTCTTCTAAATCACAGAAGCACTCATTTTTGCATCGATCAAGTTTTATAATATTTATAAGACGGTAAAGATATTTTCGGATTTTATCTAATATCTTTTCTTTCCTTTTTAATTCCTCAAACCATATATCTATTATTATAGATTCCATTATTTCTTCTAGATATATGTAATAATCTGGATGTCTATTTCCATAAATATCCATATAATGATTGATAAATTGTATTACATAATTATATATTTCTTTATTTTTAAAAATGGTATACCAAATTTCTCTGCATAAATCTCGATAAAAATATTCGTAATTTTCTGGTATGGTATAGTAAATCAAACTTCTTTCATAAACTAAGCTTTTATATAATACTGTACATAAATCATGAAAAAATATTTCTATTCTTTTATCGTACATTTTTTACAGCTTTTTTTAATACTTTTTTTAGAGATTTCTCAAATTTTTTACCAAATTTTTTCCTATCAAATTTTACTACAACTAATTCCCTGATCAATAACTTTATTTTTTCTATTAACTTTATCATTTTCTTACTTTTTGTATGTTTTTCTATATAATTTAAAGTTTTTTCTATATCTTGTATATTTTTTTTTATTTTTTTTA
>DAIUEN010000031.1:0-6201 GCA_036845085.1 Candidatus Nanopusillus sp. | reverse complement strand
TTATAATAGTCTCTATGATAGAAAGTTATTTAGGTCCTTTTATAGTAATGTTAATGATATTAGGAACTTTTTCTAACATATTTTTATTTTATTCAATTTTAGAAAATTTAAACATAAGTAATTTTCATAAGAAAAGAATAATAAGAAAAGCATATATTATTGCATATATAATATGGTTTTTTGTATTTATATTCGGAGAATCTATATTGTATATTTTTGGTATATCTATTGTAGATTTTAGAATAGCCGGTGGTGTATTTTTATCATATATTGCATTTGAAATGCTTACAAAAGAATCTCCTTCTTATTTAGATATTAAAGATAATAAAAATGCCGAAAGTATTGCTATAACTCCATTGGCTACCCCTTTATTAACAGGTCCTGGAGTTATGACAACTACAATAGTATATAAAACGTATTATTATGATCTAATATTATTGTTTATAACATTTTCTTTAGCATTTCTTGTATCTTATATTATAGTATATTATGGTGAAATTATCTTAGAAAAATTAGGAAAAAAGAATATATTAATAATAAATAAGCTAATGGCATTATTATTATTAGCTATAGGTATAGACTTTATATTATCTGGCTTAAAAGTATTTATTACATTAGTATGATATTAATACACAAAAAAAGTGGAAAAAAATTTTATATAGAAGAAGTAAACAAAGATTTCCACACGAACTTTGGCATCTTAAAAAAAGATGATTTAATAAAATCAAAACCAGGAGATATAATAATATCACATATAGGAGAAGAATTTTTAGTTTTAAATGACACATTTATTGATAAAATTGAAAAAATTATAAGAAAAACTCAAACTATAAACTACAAAGACATTGGGATGTTAATATCTTTAACAGGTATAGGAAGCGGGTCAAATATTATAGAAATAGGTACTGGATCTGGATTTCTTACTGCTTTTTTAGCAAATATAGTTAAACCTTTTGGAAAAGTGTATTCTTATGAAATAAGAGAAGATTTTTATGAGATAGCTAAAAAGAATTTAGAAAAGTTAAATCTAATAGATTATGTAGAATTAAAATTAAAAAATGCTTATGAAGGATTAGATGAAAAAGATATAGATGTAGTAATATCTGATATTCCAGAACCTTGGAATTTGATCGATCATGCATATAAATCTTTAAAATTTGGAGGATTTTTTGTATCATTTTTGCCAAATATTACCTCAGTTTTAAAACTTTTAGATAATAATGATAAGTTTCTATTTTTAGGAGTATATGAAAACATCACAAGGAAATGGATTTATAAAAAAAGTAATGTATTAAGACCTAGAAACGTAGAACTTGTTCATACAGAATTCCTAGTTTTATTAAGAAAAATTTAATTTTGATTAAAACTAAATTATTAATATGGTTAAATTTCCAAAAAAATTAGTGTTTGGTCCTGCAGGTATACCACTTTCTGCAAAAAATAAAAGTACTATAGAAGGTATAAAATATTCTTATGAAGAGCTAAAGTTAGATGGATTTGAAATGGAATTTGTGTATGGAGTAAAATTAAAAATCGAAGAAGCAAAAGAAATAAAAGAATATGTTGAAAAAAATGATATAATTTTAACAGCTCACGCTCCATATTATATAAATCTAAATGCTAAAGAAAAAGAAAAAATTGAAAGATCTATTCAAATGTTATTCAACAGCGCAAGGATAACATATTATGCTGGAGGAGTTTCTGTAGTATTTCATCCAGGATGGTACATGAACAGTACTAAAGAAGCTACATATAATAAAATTAAAGAGGGGTTAAAAAGGGTGTCAAAACTTTTAGATGAATATTCATTGGACATATATATAAGACCAGAAACTATGGAAGAAGAAAAAAAATTTGGAGATATAGACGAAATAATAAATTTGTCTAAAGAAATAGACCATGTATTACCAGCAATAGACTTTGCTCACTTAAGATATAGGCATAAAAGGAATGATATAGAATTTTTTAGAAGTATTCTTGAAAAATTAGAAAAAGAATTTAATAAAGAGATATTAAATAATATGCATATACATATGTCTGGTATTAAATTAGATAAACATGGTACACACTTAAATCTAGATGAATCAGATATACCTTGGAAAGATATACTAAAACTATTAAAAGAATTTAACGTAAAAGGTATTGTTATATCAGAGTCTCCAAATATTGAAAAAGACGCTATTATGATGAAAGAATATTATGAAAAATTATAGGATATTTCTTGCTATTTCTATAAAAGCAGGCCTAGTAATAAAGTAACCAATCATAATAGTTATAATAGCCATAACTGCAAATCCTTTATATAATCCCAAACCAGCTATAAATAGTGGAAATATAGCTAAGAATTCTAATAATATAGCTGTAAGTATTATAAACATCACTTTAGATATTTTCTTTTCTAATTCGTCATGTCCTTTATTTTTTACTATTTCGTCTAAAGCTACAATTTGATCATCTAAACCGGTAAATACTCCTAGAATTATACCCAATATTGCTGCTAGATCAAATGTTTGTTTTATTAAAACTCCTATAGAAGATGTTATTATAAATTCGGAAACTATAACTAATAATATTAATAGCGCTGCTTTTATATTTCTGTAAGAATAATAAATTACTGCTACTAGGGCAAACATTGCAATTATAACAGCTATTAATATATATTTAAGAACTGAGTATCCAATTGCTGGAGAAATTTGAGTTATTTCAACTATATTAAACTTGGATGGTAATTGTCCATTTTGCAGGATTATATATAGGTTTTTAGCTTCTTTATACGCCATCTGCTGAGCCTGAGATAATGTATCTCCTATTCCAGATACTTCTATCATTACCTGTTGTTCTGGTTTCCCTTTTAAACTTGCAGATATTAATAAAGATGATACATTTTTATTATCCAAATAGAATGTTATAGATTCATTTAGATAAGAACCACCTCCAATAAATATTACAGAGAGATTTTCTGTAGCTTTTGCAAATCTTTCAGCAGCTTCTTGAGAAAGAATTAAAGTAAAGTAATAGCGACAAATATATTTACCTGCAGATGGAGAACATCCTAATAATCCAGAATATTGACCACCCATTAGCGGCTTTACTTCGGAACCATTAAAGACAGTAGTATCTCCTACTTTAGCATAAAACGTTCCCTGTTGAGATATAATATCTATCAAATCTTTGTTTCCATATGGTAAATCTACAATGATATAACCTTCTTTTGTACTATATAACTGTATAGACTTTACACCATATGAATCTAATCTATTTTGTATAACTTGAACAGCAACACTTAATAATTGTTGGGATAGTGGTTCTGTAGAGTTCATTAAAACTCTATACCCACCACCAATTTCAATTCCAAAAGACACAAGACCTTCTCTAATTATACTAGTATTATTCAATAAATATTGATAATCTGAAGGTTGCAAATAAAAAATGCCAGAACTTGTTTTAATAATCATATATGAAGAATTTAGATTTCTATAGACACAAAAATAAAATTGCTCTTCAGATTTTATAGAACAATCATTTATCGAATATATATAAGCTCCTGGTTTTAGAACATTACTACTTAATACCTTAACTTTATTAGAAAAAAAGAAAGAGTATATAAAAAATATAGTAGAAGAAATTACTATAATAAAGAATATTAGTACCCTCCAATTTTTCAATAATTTTATAGACACCATTATCTAAATATTTCTGAAATATTTTTATGGTTTGCCATGAGAATATCCTAAAGTTACACCCATAGCAATTAAATGTGCAACTCTGACTGGTTCTGGTATTCTTGAATATCTAGCAAGAAGTTTTATTAGATTACATGCATAATCAGGATCTATTCCATAACATTGAAAAAAAGCAATACCAAACTTCGTATTACAACTTTTTATTTCTGGATAATTTTCTATAATTTTTATTCTCTTTTCATAGTTGTCTAATTTTTTTGAAACTTCTAAAAACTTTTTTATGTCTGGTTTCTTCCTCACAACAGATATTATTGGTAATTTAAGTTCTTCATATATATATTTAAAGTCTATTAAGTTAAAACCACCAAAAGAAACCCCATTGGTCATTATATATCTTAATTGATTATAATGTGTAGATCTTTTTATCATCTCTACTATTTTTTCCGATACATCAAAGCCATCTACAGTTATTTTATTAGATAAAACACCATCTATTTGTTTATATCCTCTAAATATAACACCAACGATAATAACCTCTTTATCATAGCCTTTTTTAAAAAATCCATCATCTATGCCAATAACTCTAACTTCTTCTTTAATCATTTTTTACATATTTATTAAAGTATTTTCCCCAGTCTATCTTAAAGAAAAGAATACTAAATATTATAGAAGCTATAGAAGAATAAATAGATAATAAAAACATATCAATACCAATAAAAGAAGTTACTTTTTCTAAGGCTTTTACTCCAATAAATAGTTCTACAGAAGATCTAATGAATCTAGAAATAAATATTATTAAAAAAATAAAATACACGCTTACTTTACTAGCACCTAAAGACATAATTATTAAGTCGTCTAGAGGCAATAATGGTATGGAAGATATTATGATAAATATAAATGGGAAACTTTTCTTTTTACTTATTTTTTCTATAAATATAACATTCTTATTTTTTGACAATGGTTTACTTAATAAAACACCTATGTAATAGATTATATATTTTCCGGTTACAGTACCTAGAGATAATATAAAAGATGTTAAAAGAATATGCCAAATACTAATACCTATTTTTATAAGAGCTGGTAACGCTAATATAGTAATAGAGGGTCCTAATACTGGGATTGCATTAAATATAAAAGATTCCAAGAAAATATATAAATAGTAATAAAAGTCATTCATTCTTCTTCAAATTTTATTATATCTGCCACCTTTACTTTTAACTCTTCTCTTCCTCCCTTTTCAGATAAAACTTCTCTATTTATTATCTTTATCCCTAATAATTTTTCTATTTTTTTTGCTAAATTTATATCTGGAACTACTTTTTTATTTTCTATAGCTTTATATAAACTCTCCTTTATTCCTAATAACTTAGCCATATCTTCTTGTCTTAGTTTATTTTTTTCTCTATATTCTACTAAGTATTTGTTATAATTTTCATCAATAATATTTTCTATTATGTCTTGTGTTTTTTCATTATCACTTTCTATTTTCTTAAATTTTTTAGGTATACTATAAGATTCTTTTCCAAATTTCTTACATTCTTCACAAACACTTAATCTAGCACCTTCTACAA
The DNA here is from genome assembly GCA_036845085.1 of Candidatus Nanopusillus sp. Lineage (GTDB taxonomy): Archaea > Nanobdellota > Nanobdellia > Nanobdellales > Nanobdellaceae > DAIUEN01. The sequence goes on along the minus strand of DAIUEN010000031.1, from coordinate 947 downwards.
CTGTATCATATAGCCTATCAGTTTTTTTTCCACAAAGTTCACAGATCATTTTAATATTTTTAATATATCTTCTTTATGCTCTATTCCTAACAATACACCAATAACGATTCCAAAAGATATTGCCATAGAGACTAGAAAATACTTTAAAGAATCTAAAAATATTTCATAATTAAATCCTGCATATGATAAGCCAAATAAGAATAATAGATAAATAAATAATCCTCTAGCTATTTTAGAGAGAGTCTTTCTTTTTTCAGATGAGTTTTCTTTTAATATAATATACTCTACTAAACCACCTAAACCTATTCCTAGGATAATAGATATTATCAAAATATAAAAGTTATTTAATAAAATGTGATAATAAGATGTATCTAAATTAAATAAAGAAGCTCCTTTTATTACAAAATATAGAAGAATATAATATTTAACCAAATTTAGTATTATTGATGATGTAGAATAACCGAAAAATAAATTTTTATATATTTTAACTGTTTTTTCATCTACTTTTATTATATATAATATTGGCCTCAGTATAAATATAGTAAATTTCGCAATAATATATCCTATAACTACTATAACTATGAAAACTATAAATAGAGATAAATAATTAGGTAATTTTGATATAAATAACAAAACCTCTTTCCCAACATATATATATACTAATTCTAAGGTTTTAGTTATAAGTTCCATTAAAAAACTCTTATACTAAACTTTATAAACATTTTAATACTTAATTTAACTTATATCTTTCGGGCCCGTAGCTCAGCGGTTAGAGCGTCCGGCTGATAACCGGGAGGTCGGGGGTTCGAATCCCCCCGGGCCCATTCAAAATATTGGTTTTATTGTTATCTAAAATAGTTAAAATTACGGACTTGAACTGGAATATTTTTACTAACATTTGTTCCGTCGCCGAGTTGACCGTAAGAATTATATCCCCAGCACCAGGC
>DAIUEN010000030.1:0-6595 GCA_036845085.1 Candidatus Nanopusillus sp. | reverse complement strand
AAAGACATTATCTGTATATGCACCAGCAGAAGCATTAAGAATTGATGTTGGACTAGCACCAAGAGAATACAGACCACAACAAACAACAACATCTCAACAAACAGTAACTGTAACAGTACAACAAGATAGACCAGTATCATTGGTTGGAAAAGTAATATTGGATTCTCAAGTAACATCAGGAATGAGTAACTTAATAATTGTTGGTGGACCAGCAATAAACAAATTAGCAGCTGAAGCTGTAGTATCATTCTTGAACTCACAAGAATTAGCAGCATTAAAAGCACAACAAAATGGATATCTATATGGAAGTCAAATAGCACCAGTATGGAGAAGTGTTACAGGACAAGACTTTGGAAGTGGTAATGCAGTAATAATGAGAACAAATGTATATCCAAATTCACTAGTAATATTCGGATGGGAGGGAGATGATACAACACAAGCAACAGTATTATTTGCACAATATCTATTAACAGGATTAAATGCAGCACAATTAGATAATGCTGCAGTAGTACAAATAAAAGGAGTTAAAACATCTGCACCAAGCTTAGTAAAAGTCCAGTAATTTGGATAGTGAAATAAGAGAATTATTTTTTGATCTTTTTAAATTAATTTTTAGTTTTATTCTTATTTTAATTGCAATCTATCTTACACAGTTATAAAATTTTTTTAGATATTCTAATCAATGGATCTTGGTGTAAGAGATAGTATTATAAACTATGTAAGAGAAATAATAAAAGATGAGTTAAGAATTGATCGGAGGAAACTAATGGAATATAGACCAATAAAGATAATAAAAAATTTTATAAAAAATGCTGAAGGTTCTTGCTATGTAGAGTTTGGTAATACTAAGGTTTTAGCTGGGATAAAATTTGAGATTGGAGAACCATTTGAAGACAAACCTGATGAAGGAATATTTATAACAAATGTTGAATTATCTCCTATGGCATTTCCAACAATAGATCCAGGACCATCTGATTTATCTATAGAATATTCTAGAATTGTTGATAGAATTATAAGAGAATCTCGTTTTATAGACTTAAAAAAATTGGTAATAGAACCTGGAAAATATGTATGGACTACATTTATAGATATATATGTTTTAGATGATGATGGAAATATAATTGATGCATCTGTATTAGCAGCAGTATGTTCTCTATTAAATGCAAAATTACCAAAGTTGGAAAAAGTTGTAGATAAATACAAAATAGATCCAAAAGTTAAGACAGAAAATATACCTCTAAATAAAAATATACCAGTCATGGTTACTTTCGCAAAAATTGATGATAAATTTATAGTTGATCCAAATAAATATGAAGAAGATGCTGCAGATATGATTATACATATAGGAATTACAGATAAAATACATGCATTACAAACTAGGAGATCTGGTAAAATATCTTTAGAAGAATTTATGTTTTTGACAGAACAAGCTGAAAGATTTAAAAATTATTTATTAGAAAAAATAAGATGAATGAATCTAGATTTGCTATTGCAAGATTAATAGCTGCTAGAGCATTGCAAATTTCTATGGGTGCACCATTAATGGTAAAGCTATCAAAAGAAGAGCTAGAAAAAATAAGATATGATCCTATAAAAATAGCAATGATAGAATATGAAAGGGGAGTTTTACCATTAGTTGCTAAATTTAGAGGGTAATGTCATATATATCATATTCCATAATACTTAATAGATCTTTTTTAGATATTTTTAATAAGTGATAATGAGATCCTCCACCACAATAAATTATTTTATCATCTTTTAATTCAAGAACTTTTTTATCAACAATTGTTTTAATGCTTTGTTTGTGTCCTATTGGTGGAACAGCTCCTATATCATATCCTGTAATATTTTTTACTTCTTTAGCCTTGGCTAATCTAACATTATTACATCCAAAATATTTCTTAATTTTTTCTAGGTCAATCTTATCTTTCCCGAGTAAAAAACATAATAAAGGTTTATCATCACAGATTAATAAAATACTTTTGGCTACAATACCATCTGTATATTCTTCAGCATCATTTGCAGACATTACTGGTTTATCATATTTTATAATTTCGAATTTTATACCCTTTTGCTTAAGATAATTTTCCAAATATTTTTCATCTAGTAAATTATTAGATACCATGTATAGATGCATATATTTGTTCAGAAATACTTTCTGAAACAATTCTACCAAGATTTGTTAATGTATATTTTGGATTAGAACTATCATTACATCTTTTAATAAATTTATATTCCATTAACAATTTTAAGTTACCTTTTGATAAATGGAAATCTTTAAAACCGTAATTTTTTAATTCGTTTCTTATTCTGCTAGAAGTTGGACAATAGTTTATACATTTCCTACTTAATTGGCATTCCAAATCTATTATATACATAGGTAGTAGAATAGCTATATACTTTCCATATAATGAAAGAATTTTAACTGTAAATGGACCTTCTCTATTTAAAATATCTGATAAACTTAATCTTCTATAATTTTCTGATCTTAATAAGTATTCTGAAAAAGATTTAAGAGAATAATAAGCAATTTGTAATTTATCTTCTATTCTTAGTTTTTTACCAAATTCTAAAAATTCAGTAACAGTTTCAATTTCTTTATCTAGATTTTTTATATCCTTATTAATAAATTTGTATCTAGGATTATTATGTATTACAGATACTACTGGTTCACCAATTATTGCAGATTCTATTAATTGTTCTAGCAAGTTTCTTTTTTTAATAGCCATACTACTGTTATGTAACAAAAAAACTTAAAAAACTTTTATATTATATCTTTTTACCATAATCTAAGGCTCTAAAATTATATAGAATCCATTTAGCTATCTCTCTTCCAAATGAAGTCAATGTATATTTTACTTTTCTATTTCTAATATTTTTTCTTGAATATTTAGATATCAATCCATAGGATAATAAGTTATCTTCATAAGGTCTTTTAATTATTTCAATATCTCCATAAACTTTCAATAATTCATTCATATATTTTTTACTAAACTTCCAGTTTATACAACGTGTACATTCTAATTCCGCATAATATAATAACAATAATATACATCCACTTCTACCAATAAATAAATATGTCAAAGGATCTCTGTATTCATTATCAGAAATTGTCTTATATATTACTTTAAAAGAAATAGGTAACCTACATGGTGGAGCATAATTTTCATAATTTTCTACAAATTTTGTTGCTCTTATTACTTTGTATAAATATCTTTCAACTTCTATAGGATTAAAACTTTTATTTTCAACATGATAAATATTAGATCTTAATATTTCTATTTCTTTATATAATTTATCTCTAATTTTATGTCCTAAATCTGTTAAAATAATACCTAAATTTGTAGATTTAATAATTCCCAATTTATACATACATCTCAATACATTTGGAAAATTAGAATTACCTCTATTATAAATTAAACTTAAAGCCGAGTCTTGTTCAACAATTTTTTCAAGTATGGGCTTTTTTTCATTATAAGATTCTATTAAAGATTTTATGATAATTGAATCTAAATTTTTGCTCATAAACTACTAATTAGTAGGAAAACATATAAAGATGGGACCGCGGGGATTCGAACCCCGGACCTCCGCCTAGTCAGGGCGGCATCATACCCCTAGACTACGGTCCCTTTATTATCAGATAATCATCTAACACTATTTATAAATATTAGTAACAATACTTATTAAAGATGAAAGATCGGAATTACCGAATTTATGATGAAGACCGTATTTATAAAGGATATACTGAATGAAAATTTTGTAAATAAGGAAGTTAGAGTAAGTGGATGGGTATATAGGATGAGAGATATGAAAGACAAGGTATTTTTTGTTATAAGAGACTCTACAGGTATAATACAAGCTGTTGTTAAGAAGGACATAGTAGATCAAAAAACCTGGGAAGATTCTCTAAAGTTTCAGATTGAAGGGTCTTTAGAAGTAAAGGGTATATTAAAAAAGGATGAAAGGGCACCTGGCGGATATGAAATAGAAGTAAGGGAAATAAAAATATATGACTATGGAAAACCATTTCCATTGAAAGGGGATGAAGATGTAGATACAATACAAAAATATAGACATTTATGGATAAGAACTAGATGGTTTACAAATGTATTAAAAATAAAACATAGTTTAATTGTAAATCTCAGAGATTGGTTCATAAAGGATGGATGGTATGAAGTAACACCTCCAATATTGGTTGGTAATGCGGCAGAGAATACTACTGAATTATTTGAAGTTAAATATTTTGAAGAAAAAGCATATTTATCACAATCAGCACAACTATATCTGGAAGCTTTAATATTTTCATTAGAGAAAGTATATTCTTTAACACCATCATTTAGAGCAGAGATGTCCAGGACAAAGAGACACTTACATGAATATTGGCATTTTGAAATAGAAGCTGCATGGTATTATTTAGAAGATATAATAAAAGTTATGGAAGAATCTTTGAAATATACTATAGAAAAGACAATTGAAGAAAGAAAAAGAGAATTTGAAGAATTAAAAAATATTACGGGAAGAGATATATCTGAGTTGAAGCAATTGGTTGAGAAACCATGGAAAGTTATTAAATATAAAGATGCAATAAAAATATTGCAAGATCTTGGAGTAAATATAAAATATGGAGATGATTTAGGATCTGATGAAGAAAGAATGTTAACCCAACAATTTGATGTACCAATATTTGTTACATACTATCCCAGAGAAGTAAAAGCATTTTATATGTATGAATATGGAGATGGAACAGTAAAAAATTTTGATCTTCTTGCGCCAGAAGGATATGGGGAAATAATTGGTGGATCGGAAAGAGAATGGAGATATGATATATTGCATAAAAAGATTGAAGAATGGGGATTAGATAAATTAAAGGTTAAAATAGGAAATGAAGAAATAAATGCATATGAATGGTATGAAGATTTAAGAAAATATGGATCAGTTCCACATTCTGGCATGGGTTTGGGTATTGAAAGATTTTTAAGGTGGATATGTAAATTAGATCACATTAGAGATACACAACCATTCCCTAGGTTAAGGGGTAGTTGGTTATATCCTTAGTTATTATATTATTTTTTTCAGAATTTTTCCATAAATTTCTTTATGATTTCCAACTCCTAATATATAAACAATTGGCATTTTTTTATCTATTGCATATAATATTCTCAAATCTCCAGTTACTTCTATAGAACATATAATATATTTGTCATATTCTTTAAGCTTTTCCCTAGAATATTTAAATGGGTTTTCCTCTAATAATCTCAATTTATCAATAACTATTTTTATGACCTTTGGATTCTTTCCAGCAAATTCTTTTTTTAAATAATTTATAAATTCTTTTTCATCTTTAATAATTTTCCCATTTAAAATAAATATTAACGTATATTTTCTTGCAACTAGTAATGCCATATGGATAAAGGATTTTTCATTCATTATAAATGTTTTTATTGATTAGACAATTTTTCTTTTATTTCTTTAGAAGTTTCTTCAGGTATTGAAGATATCACCGGTTCAATATGAAATATTTCCATATATCCAATATCATTTTTATTTCTTTGAGCAATTCTAATAAATGGGAATGTTCTGGATTCTTTTAGATTTGTAGTATCCAATATTGTTAAATTAAATTCGTTATATAATTTTTCGTATAGAACTAGTATCTTATACAATTTACTTACCAAATCTTCAAATTTGTTTTGATTTAAAAAGAATAAACCAAATGTATCAAAATACCCTATAATCTCATTATTTCTAAAAGGAGCAAAATTACTCCATAATTTTATTATATCATCATATATAATTCTTTCATTTAATTTCTTTTCAAATAAAAAATAATCTTCTATGAAAAATTTCCTATATTTTTCAAAATATCTTTTGCATTTATTTAAATATATTTTATAATAATTTGTTGGTTCTTTTTCAACTAATATTTGGAAATGTAAATGTCTTTGAGATGCACCAGCAGAAAAACCTTTATTTAAATTGATAAATAAAATATTATATTCATTATTTTTCTCAAATATTTTATTATAAAATTCTCTTATTAATTCTAAAGAATTATATAAATCAAGCAAACTTATATCTGAAAAATTTTCATTATGTTTATTATAATTTAACAAAACAACTCCATGATATTCACTATAAGGGTATTTATTGGCAAATAAAACACTATTGCTATTATAAATTTTTTCAAAATCAAAGAAAGATGTAACATATTTTTCATGATTACAAAAAATACATTCATTATTTTCTATATTTTCATTTATTATATTTCTTGGCTTATTTTTTATGTTTCTATTGATTCTTACCTTAAATCCTGTTATAGGATCTTTTCTAATTTCTAATATACTTGTGTAAATTTCGTTATTAAATCTTGTTTTTATATATAATTCTTCTTTTTCTATATACAATTCTTCATTATAAGATATTTTCATAGTTTATTAATGTATCTTTTGATTTAAAAACATAAAATGTTATTCTTTTATTACTTCAAAATCTATACAAACTCTATAAGTTCTAGGTGATATATCTCCAACTTTTTTTATATCTAATATTTTATATTTAAACTTCAATTCTTCAGAATATTTATCTAGTGTATATT
>DAIUEN010000029.1:0-6736 GCA_036845085.1 Candidatus Nanopusillus sp. | reverse complement strand
GTATATTCTAGAGAAACATTATATTACAATATATTTATTAGAAATGGTGACAAATATTATCTACCAAATGTTAGCTTAGTAATACAAATTATAAAAAAAGAAGGAAATGAATACATATATCCTTTCCATTTAAATAAACATCAAGTTATATATGAATATTTAATAAAAGATTTATACTTAGAACCAGGTCAGAATATTAATATTAGCCTAAATTATTCAGTACCTATTGATACTTTAAATGGAGAATATTATTTGGTGTCATATCTATATACTCCCTTATGGAACATAAACGGAATACCATTTATATTTTTGCCTGGACAATATAAAGAATTTAAAGTAATTAATCCTTCAGGTAAATATCCTTGGATATATATTGATAAGCAAAATACTTATATGACTAGCCCAACTCTTTTGACTTGGAGCGAAATAGTAAATAGTAGTAGTAGTACAGATACTAAAATCGAAACTGGAAGTGGTGCTGTTGGATATGGAGTAAGAGAATACATTAACTTAACTGTAAGTTTATATTCTAGCTTTGATTCAAATGCTACTATAAAAATTAGAATATCTCCATGGGATGATATTTTATATACTCCAATATATGAAAAGGAATTTAATGTGTCTTTATCTGTTGGAGAAAATAATATAAAAATACCATATATTGATTTAACTAATATAAAGCCCAATGTTTATTCTTTTAGAATAGAAGTATATTCTGATGGAAGATTACAGGCTTTAGATAGATTAAGATTTATAATACTTGGTCCTACTACAAGATTAGATGGTATCTATTTAGCGGGAGATGGTTCTTTAATGATAATTGTAGCACCATCTCCAGACCATTATACATATCCCATAACGAAGAATGTTTCGGTTATAATGTATTCTCCAGAACTTAATTTATATAAAACAATAAATATTGGAGATATATCTTATTATACTACTACTTTATTCACATATATATATGATAGGATAGAATTAAACAAAGATGAATTCTCATTATGTATAAATTTGACATCAAATAATAATTTAGAATACAATTATTGTACCTATTATGTTATAAATAGAAATAATTTTTACGGAATAGCTCCAAATAATCTAATTTCTGTAAATTATACAGAAGACTACTTTTATATATGTTCTAAGATACAAGGCAATCTGTTTATTTATTTAAATAGCCCATTTAACATTAAGTATTCTAGTAATATTAATAATGATTGTGTAAATTATACATTTAGAGAATATGGAAACTATATAGTTACTTTTCAAAGTGATTATTATTCAAATAAATGGAATATATCAAGATCTCAAAAAGAATATAATATCACAAATGTTACATATGAAAATATTACAACCCCTAATATACCAGAGTTACAACAGAGTATAAAGTCAAGTAAAGTATATCTTTTGATAGCTATAATTATTATAATTATGGCGTTATTAATTTATCTCATGAAGAAAAGAAAAATATTTGTAATTTTATTACTGCTCTTAGTAACAATATTAATGCAAAACAATATATATGGACAATCTTCATTATTTACTAACTCTACATGCAGCCATGCTGGTGAACTTAAGGCAAATGCTATTAGTAGTAGTTATTATGTATCATATAATGGACCAAACAGCGGAACTTATTATACTATAATATATGATGCTATAACAGGAGAAAAGATGTATGTATTAATACCAAATACTACTATCGGAATTAGTATTTCAGGAAGTTATAATGCGCTATGTTCAAATGCGGTTAAAGAATCTGGTACTCCAGTTCCGGTATATTGGTTGTACTATTATGCATCTCCAAAAACTTTGATAACTGGTAGTATAAATGGTACTGTAAGTTTTAAGAATTATTTAAATAGCGGATATGATCTTACATATTATCTTATATTTAATCAATATAAAAATTATGGAATAGTATATCCTAATGCAAGCTGGAGTACTCCTGTTAAGGGCAGAAATTCTTTAGATTATAAGACTTTTAGTAGTAGTGAGTTTGGAAAATATACCCTAATGGCTTATGTACTAAAAGCAGTCTGTGATTCTCCATCTCCTAGCTATATTTGTCCAGTAGGAAATCCCGATCTCTGTAGTATAGGATATATAAAATATACTGAACAATACTTAGGAGAATTATACAATAAATCAGATTACTTATACAATTATACTATAGTAGTATATAATATTACTCAATATCTTTTAAGTAATAATTCTACTAAAAATTGTTTTGGTGCATATTCAAATTATACAAATTATCTAGAAAATTATAGTATATATCTATTAGAAGTTAAAAATGCTACAAAAAATAAGGATACTGCATGGTTATTGGATAATTGGGAAAGAATATATAAATATGCTTTGTTACTGAATAATGTTACTGTAAATCTTTCAGATTATTTAAATGAAAGTTGTGGAAATAAAGATGTAATAAAAGATTATATAAATAATCTTAGTAGTTATTCATATAATCTTACGTCATACGCAGAATTTCTTAGTGTTTATCCAGGATTGGTAAATGCCTATCCTATAGGATTTGTCCCTGTTTCTTCAAATTACAATAATACATTACTAATATTAAATTGTGATTATTCACCCCAAGTGAGTTTATATAACTTAACATATTATCCAGATAACTACAATACGAATCCTGGAGCTCCTATATATGTAGGAAGTATAAATAATAGCGAAAATTATAGTTTTATAGTAAATATTAATTATGATATACTAGGAAATAAATATAATAGATCATTTATATTACCTGCAAAAAGTGTTTACGATATTTTTATATACTACCCAACTAATATAGGATTACATCAAGATTTTAGCATATATTATAACGTTTCTGTAATGAATTATTATAATCTAACAGCTTGTAATGATTTAAAAATATATACAAACAATAATGTACAAATAAGATGGGTTAAATTAGAAATTATGACAAATCAAAATCTTTCTAAAATAACTTATGGTTATCCATCCGACATAATATTATTAATAAATAATTTAGGTCCTGTTCAAGCACAAAATGTATCTGTAAACAATATATATTATAATCCGTCATGTATACAAATTATATCGAAAGATAATCCTATAAATATAGATCCGGGACAACAACAACATTACAAAATAAAGATAAATATAACTAATACATCGTGTAGTCCAAAAGATTATAATATGACATTTACAATCTATGGATGGAATACATATATTTATAATTATTCAGTTGTAATTCCAATATCGGAATTAATAAGACCACTAGATAGAACACAATTGCAACCACCAACAACATTTGAAATAAAAGATATAAATACTTTAGAATGTTATATAGAATTCAATGGACTGCCATTTTCAAGAATATGTAATTCTACATTTATTTATACTTCCGGAATGTGTACCTCTCAATATTGTAATACAACGATAATATCAAAAAATCAATACGCAGAGTTCAAAAGATATTACGCATTCTATAATTCTCTTATATATTCTACAAATAATATTTTCGGAATAGCACTACAAGCAAATGTTATATCACTTTACCAAGGACAACAAAGTACATTACAATATGCTATAGTAAACCTTGTACCTTCAGATATAAACTGTAGTGTATTGGTAGTTCCTCAAAGAAACTATATACAAATATTGAGTAATAAAATAGAAGGAATACAAACAAATAACGTAACAATACCTGGATTAAAAAGTGTATATGGAACTATAGAAATATTAGGAATACAGCCAGGAGTTGATAATCTGTTGATAAATGTACAATGTATAAGTATATATGGAACGAATAATATAAATGCAACAGTTCCTGTATATGTATTAACTCATAGTGAAGAAGTTTCTAGCTATACACAGCAAAAATTAATAATATCTGAAAAAATAGAACTAATTAAGATAATTTCTATAGCTATTGGAATATTATCAATTTTATTATTATTTAATATAATCTAATTTTATTTTTTTATATATTTTATTTTTAAAGGTAAACTTAGAATACTATATATGCCGCCGTGCCCGAGCGGTCAAAGGGGGAGGGCTGCAGACCCTCTTTAATCACGGGTTCGAATCCCGTCGGCGGCTTGCGGCGGTGCCCGAGCGGTCAAAGGGGTTCGGTTTAGGTCCGAATGGAAAAGATCCGCCAGGGGTTCAAATCCCCTCCGCCGCAATACATTTAAATAGATTTTTACTTCCAATATATTTATGGAACTAAACAATCGGTGTTTTGTATATTTATAATACACTAACTAAGAAAAAAGAAATATTTGAACCTATAGAATATCCATTTGTAAGAATATATCATTGCGGTATAACTCCTTATGAAAAATCGCATGTAGGTCATCTAAGATCTGAAATAGCATTAGATGTAATAAGAAGAACTTTAAGATTTTTAGGATACGTAGATATAGCTATTAGTAATTTTACAGATATAGATGATAAAATAATTAACAAAGCAAAAGAAGAAGAAAAAATAGAGAACTGGCATGAAATTCCAAAGAGAAATATAAAATATCATTTAGAAGTGATTAAAAAGATTAATAATTTACCATTTTATATAAATCCTTTAGTAACAGAACATATCGAAGATATAGAAAAATTTATAAAAGACTTAATAAGAGATGGATATGCATATTTTGGAAAATATAGTATATATTTTGATGTAGACAAATTTTCAGAATATGGAAAATTATCTGGAAATTTAAACAAAGATTTATGGAATCAAGAAATAGATCTTATACAAGATAAAAAGCATCCATATGATTTTGCTTTATGGAAATTCAAAAAAGAAGGAGAACCTTATTGGATTACTTCTATTGGCGAAGGAAGACCAGGATGGCATATCGAATGTTCAACAATGTCTTCAAAGTATTTAGGTATCCAATTTGATATTCATTCTGGTGGACAAGATTTAATATTCCCGCACCATGAAAACGAAATTGCACAATCAGAATCAAGATATAAAGTTAAACCATGGGTAAAATATTGGATTCATTTTGGATATTTAACAGTTAATGGACAAAAAATGTCTAAATCTCTTAAAAACATAATTCCTGCTGATGAATTTATTAATTTGTATGGCCCTATGTCATCTAGGTTTTTTCTTATTTCAGTTCATTATAGAGATCCTATAGATTTAAATGAAAATAGTATAAATCAGGCAATAGAAAATTATAATTATATTACTTCTACTATTAAGACAGTAATTACTACGTTATATTCATTAGATAGAACCTTTAAGCTAGACAATGAAGATTATGTAATATGGAAAAAACTTTTAGAATATGAAAAGAAGTTTATTTATGCTATACTAGATGACATAGATACTACTTTAAGCACATCTATATTACTAGAAGCTACAAGATTTATTAATAAAGAAGTAATAAATAAAAAAGTTTTTACTTTATACTATACAGCCTACGAATTTTACAATGTTGTAAATAAAATATACGCAGTATGGGATGATATATTCTATGGAAAAAAAGAAAATATGGAAATATTAAATAATTTGATAGAATTAATAATTGAAATTAGAAATAAATTAAGAGAAAGAAAAGATTACGAGATTTCTGACTATATAAGATCTAGACTAAGAAATATAGGAATAGATTTGATAGACTTTAAAGATAAGAGTTATTATAGATTTATTTAGTTTCCCAACCAACAGAAAAACTATATCCTAACAAACTCCTTAATATATTTTCTAACATTAGTTTTTCTTTATTATTAACTTTACACAAATTATGTGCAACTTTTAAATATTTTGGATAAGATTTATTTTTGTATATTGTTTCGAAAATTATTTCTTTAAATTCTTCTTTACTTATATTATCTAATGCTTCGATTCTGTATATATGATCTTTCTTTCTAGCTCTAAAGTAAGAAATATATATTTTTTTATTTTGTGGAGATAATAAATATTCACTGATTTCAGTATAAAATTCATCTTCTGGAAATTTATTCAATAGTAGTATCATATCTGAAGTAGTATATCCATACATATTAGAATGTAAAATTCTTTTAGCGATAGAGATCAATTTTTTGTTTAACATATAAGAAAAGTCTTCTATAAATTTTTTTCTTATAGATTCTATATTTTCATAATTTAGTTTATCCTTAAACTTTGAATATAATATTGCATCTGAGATTATAGATCCGTCCATAAAAATATAAAGATCAGAATATTTTCTAGCAAGACTGTATTCTAAGCTTTTAGCTATTAGAGCCGAAATATTATTTATATCTACCGGTTCTTTCTCAGAATTTTCAAAAGAAACAAAAAGATCTGCTATTATATCAAAAAATGCAATTTCGTCTAGAAATTTTGGTGAAACAATAACTGCTCTTGCATATATATAACTATATGGTCCTATAATACCGTTAATATAAGAGGAATCTATGAATCCATAATTCCTATTTTTTTCTATTTTTATATCACTTAAGTCTAGTAATTTTATTTCTACGTTTAATTTTTCATTATAAAATTTTAAATTGTGTTCTTTTACCTTCTCTAGTATCATTTCTATATCTTTTTTGGTTAGCATAAATAAATATCGAAAAAAATCTTTTTTAGGATTTAATTAAGAATTAATAAATATACCCCGGTTGGTAGAACCAATATGATGGAATGAGTATTGGTAACGATGGCCGGGGGACATTTTATTTATTAAATTCTAATAAATTATTTTTGTTCAATCAAAGGATATACTTCAACATCAATTTCAGCCGAATTACCTGT
>DAIUEN010000028.1:0-7363 GCA_036845085.1 Candidatus Nanopusillus sp. | reverse complement strand
ATATAATAGAAAACTATCCTTATTTTTTATATTCTTTAGCAGAGTCTTTAGGTTCTGGAATGACACTATTAGAATCTTTAAAACTAGCTACTGAACAAAATTTCGGTTATTTAAATATATTTTTAAGAAAGTTATACAGTTGGATAACTTGGGGTATGTCTTTCGAAAAAGCTTTTTCTATGTATAATAAATACTTTGAAGATATTCCAAATATACAAAGAATTAACTATATAATACTAGAAGCATATAAAGGAGGAGGAGATGTAGCAAAAGTTTTTAGATTACTATATAAAGACATGTATACAATTAGGGAATTGGAAAAACTAAAACGTTCTTATGTATCTCAACAAATTCTAGTTCTCTATGCTATATTTTTTATATTCATCGGTCTAATGTTATCAATTATAGGAATAATCCAACCCCTAATAAGTAGCCAGTTACTAGCAAAAGCTCTTGCTGGTGAAACTTCAGCACAATTTAACTTATTTAGCGAATCAATAAGTTATGGATGGTTAAAATTTATCGCTGCGTTATCTATACTAATGGAAGGTATATCTGCAGCAATAATAATGGGAATAGCTGAAAGTGGAAAAATTTCATCTTCAGCAAAGCATTTAGGAGTAACTTTATTTATATCTGTACTAGCAATTTCTATATTTATCCTACCACAAAAAATAGATTTACAGCTACAAGTAAACCCAACCCAAGCTTATATATATACTCCAGTAACCGTAAATATCCTAGCAACTGCGGATTCCGAACCAATAAACGAAAATATCTGGTTGTATATAGTAGGACCTGAGTATAATAAAAGTTTTGTACTGACTTTATCTCAAGGCTTCGCTAAAACAACAATTACATTTGAAACTCCAGGAGAATATGCTTTTAAAGCGGAGCTAATATATAAAGGAAGAAAATATGAAAAAACAACTAAAATATCTGTAATACAATGAAATCTCAAGCATGGATAGAACTATTAATTACATTTGCTATATTCATAATTTTTATCATATATATTTTATCAAATGTATCAAGTTATCTGTACAGCTACTATAATAATTTATTTAAAATATCAACATTTCAAAGATTATACTTGGCATCTTTTTACTTTTCTTATATAA
Organism: Candidatus Nanopusillus sp.; assembly: GCA_036845085.1. GTDB lineage: Archaea > Nanobdellota > Nanobdellia > Nanobdellales > Nanobdellaceae > DAIUEN01. Next base: position 6,242 of record DAIUEN010000028.1, on the reverse strand, counting down.
AGGACACGAATATAGTAAACAGTATCCTAAATATCACATACAGTTATTCCATCAGCCCAACAGTAGTTTATTTAAAGAATGAAATTCCATCTAATACAAGTAATAAAGTATATATTTTTTACGATGAAACTAGAAGATTAATATCTATTGTAAAAAATTCTTCTGTAAACACTACTACAAACATATCAGCCTTTTTTTACAGTAAAAACAACATAGATCCAAGAATATCTATAGATGCATATAATGCTAATGTAAAATGCTCTACATTTAATTATACAATATATACCTTAGGTTATTCTTCATATTTGGGATGCGATATAATCATATATCAAAATGGATATGTAAATATTAGCAATGTGGAAAATATTATTATAATTAAATTATACAATTCTATGTTGCCGTTATATCATGGAAATAAAATATTATTCCAAAGATACATTTCAACATTTACAGATTTTATTTCTTTTTTTGTATATGTAAATGATTCTATCTCTAAAGTTTCTATATATGTATAATATTTATAAAGATATCTAAAAATTCTTCATTAATGACAGAAAATATATCTAATACATATGTTAACTTACAAAATACAACTGAAAATTTGCCAAAAATAGAAGAAAAAAAAGAAGAAGTAAAAGAAATAAATATTAAACTGAACATAAGAAAAAAACTAATAAAAGCTTCAATTTATAAAAGAGCAAAAAAAGCAGTTAAATTGATAAGAGAATTTATTATAAAACAAACAAAAAACAAAAATGTTAAAATATCTAAAAGATTAAATGAATATATATGGTCTAGAGGGATAAAAAACCCACCGTCTAAATATAACTTAAGAATTATAAAGAAGGGAGATACTATTTATGTAGATTTAAAATAGTGATAAAAGAAGGAAAAGCTCTTATAAATTATAGTAAAGAATTTTTTAAAAATCTCTCATCCAAATTACCTGTATTTTACAATCCATTAATGAAAATAAATAGAGATTTTACCATTTTTGTTTTATATTCTTATAATAAAATATTCAATAAAAAGATAGAAATTTTTGATTGCATGGCTGGTACTGGCATTAGATCTATAAGAATTATAAAAGAAATACCGCAAGTAGTTAAAAATATCTTAATAAACGATATAAAAAAAGAATCTTATGAAAATATTATAGAAAATTTAAAAATAAATAATATAGAAGGAGATAATATATTAGTATCAAATAAAGACTGCAGAGAAATATTAGTAAGTAATAAATTTGATTATATAGATATAGACCCATTTGGAACTCCTGTTGGTTTTGTTGAGTACTCTTTAAGATCTTTAAGGAAGGGCGGATTAATTGGTATAACTGCTACAGATGTGTCTGCATTATCCGGTTCTAAGCCCAATAGCTGCTTTAGAAAATATAATACTATTGGAATTAAAACAGATTTTTACTTAGAGTTTGGTATAAGAAACTTAATAAAATACGTTATTGTAGAAGGATTGAAATACGAATATGCTATGATTCCAGTATTTGGATATTATTATAAACACCATTACAGGGTTTTCTTTTTTAAAAGCTTAAAATCCAAAGATATTAAATATTTACAATCTAATATAAAAAAAATATTTTATTGCCCTGTTTGTGGGTATAAATCATTAGAAGAATCTTTTTGTAAAATATGCAATAACAAAATGATCGAACTAGGTCCTATTTATATTGGAAATATTTACGATGAAGTTTATTTAAAATATATAAAGGAGATTTCTCTTGAATATCTAAATGAAAAATTAATTGAAAAAGATGAAATAAAAATTTTAGATAGAATAGAAAATTGTGATTCTAAATATAATATATGGTATTATTATGATATTAGAAAATTAGGAAGATTTTATAAAAAAAGCATACCAAAAATAGACAAAATATTAAAAGAAAATAATGGTTGCAGAACCCATTACACAGATTATGGTATTAAATCATATAGCTATCCAAAGATATAATATATATTATGAAAAGGTACAGTCTCATAATAATAAAAAATAATAAAAAAATTGTTTTAGAAGGTAATGATAATATAATATGGTACATAAATCAAAAAATAAAAAACTACAATTTAGAAAATATATTAAATTTACTTAAAGATTATAAAAAGTTAGCAAAAATAAATAGAAAAATCAACATAAAAATAATAGGCTTAAAAAATATTAATAAAATATTAGAAAAGTATAAAAACGATTTTAATATAGACTTTGAGAAGAGCTATCAAGAAAAAATAACAAAATTCTTTTAAAAAATTTTTATATAAATATCTATATGCAAATTCAGCTTAGAGAATATCAAAAGAATATTTTAAATACTTGCATAAATTATAATACATTAGTAATATTACCTACTGGTATGGGGAAAACAATAATTGCATTTTTTCTAATTTTAAATAGACTTCAAAAATATCCAGATAAAAAAATTTTCTTTTTAGCCCCAACAAAACCTCTAATTACACAACATTACAATAACTTTATAAAATTATTTCCAGAATTAAGAGATAAAAGTATTCTAATTACCGGAGATATTGTTCAAGAGAGAAGACAATATTTATACAAACATAGTCAAATAATATTTTCAACACCCCAAACATTACAAAACGATTTAATATCTGGTAAGATAACATTTTATGACTCTTCATTAATAATTTTTGATGAAGCACATAGAGCTGTAAAGAAATATTCTTATACATTTATATCAAAAAAATTTATTGAACAAAGCAAAGATGGACGAATCATCGGATTGACAGCATCTCCAGGATGGAATATAGAAAAAATTCGAGAAATTACAAATAACTTAAATATAGAAAAAATAGAAATAAGAACTGGAGAAGAAGAAGATATTAAACCATATATTAAAGAGATATTTGAAGAAACAATCTATATAGAATTAATACCAGAAATATTAAATATTAAAGAACTCCTTCATAAGGCAATAGATATAAGAATAGAAAAAATAAAAGAGTTAGATCCGTCTATAGAGATAAAAAAAGGTAAAAAAGATGTACTAGATTGGATTGATGAAATTAAGAAAAATTTAGAAATAAGACCTAGAGACTGGAGATTGAAACAAATTTTAATATTACTAAGTGAAATATTGAAAATATCACATGGTATAGAAGTTCTAGAAACACAAACAATATATACATTCATAGAGTACTTCAAAGATCTAGAAAAAAGTCTAAAGAAAACAAAAGCAGATTATGAAGTATTATATGATATAAGAATAAAAAAAGCAGTAGAACTTGCTAAAATGTATATAAACAAAAATATAGAACATCCAAAACTATTTAAGCTAATAGAAATACTTAAAGAAAATCAAGACAAAAAAATAATTGTATTTGCCCAAATAAGAAAAACTCTTGATAGAATAAAAGAATTTTGTGAAAAAAATAATATAAAAGCAATGAAATTCGTAGGAAAAAAAGAAATGTCTAGATCTGAACAAACAAAACTATTGAATGACTTTAAAGAAGGTAGATTTAATGTACTTCTTGCTACTTCTGTAGGAGAAGAAGGAATAGATATACCTAAAGTAGATATTGTAATATTTTATGAACCAATCCCATCAGAAATTAGATATATACAAAGGAGAGGTAGGACTGGAAGAGGAGAAATAGGAAAAGTAGTTATACTTATTACTAAGAATTCCTTAGATGAAAAATTTTATTGGGTAGCTATTAGAAAAGAGAAAAAAATGTTATACCTTGTTAAGAAGTTAAAAAAATATCTAGAAAAAAATAATTTTATGGGAGAAGTGAAAAATCAAAATGATCCTGATACTCAATCTACTAAAGAAAATAAACAAAATATTGAAAAAAAAGGATTTATATATAAATATTTATCAGAACAAAAAACAGAAACCAAACCTAATGAAGAATCAAAAGAGATAATAAACAGAAATTCTGACATACCAGTAATTATTGTAGATTATAAAGAAAAAGAATCTGGTGTTGTACAAACATTATCAGATACAGATGTTATAGTAAAATTGGATAATTTAGATGTTGGCGATTATATTATAGGAGATTATATTATAGAGAGAAAAAATGTCCTAGATTTTGTAAATTCCCTTATAGACGGTAGATTATACAGCCAGTTAGAAAGACTTAAGGATAAAAATGCTGTTTTAATATTAGAAGGAGATTTTGAATCAATATACGGTACAGATATTTCTACCAACTTTATAAGGAGTATAATATTAAAGATTATACTAGAGTATAAAATACCAATTATATGGACATCTGACTTTCTAGAAACTGCATCATATTTATATCTATTAGCTAAAAATAGTCAAAAATCCACAAAAATCCCAGAAAAAATCAAAAAATATGATGATCTAGACCAAGTTAAATTAGAAATACTTAAAAGTATTCCAGGCATAGGAGAGAATCTTGCATTAAAATTATTAGAAAGATTTAAATCTTTAAAAAATATATTTTTAGCATCAAAAGTAGAGTTATCCAATATTATTGGAGATGTTAAAGCAGATAGACTAAAAAGAATTTTTGAAGAAGAATATAAGAAAAATGAACATTAAAGAATCATTCGAAAAACATTATAGAGAATTACTAGGAGATAAATATGAATTATTTTTAGACTGGTCATTTAAAATAATAAAAAAATCTATTAGAATTAATACGATAAAAGTAAAAGATGACATATCATTCGAAAATCTCAAAGAAATTCTTCTTTCTAAACAAGATCATCTAAAAGAAAAAGAACTAGAAGAATTAAGTAAAAAAATAGACAACCTATACCAACTGAAACAAAATCCTTTTAAAATAAATATAAGTGCGAAAGAAATATTATCAAGATTAAAAGAAAAAGGATGGGAAATAGAAAGGATACCATTTTATAAATATGGGTTTTGGATCAAAAATTTTAGAAGAGATATAGGAAATACTATTGAATTTCAATTAGGATATTTTTATCCACAGGAAGCCGCATCTATGATTCCACCATTAGCATTAGAATTAAAAAAGGATGATTTAGTACTAGATTTAGCAGCTGCTCCTGGTTCTAAAACAACACAAATTGCAATGCATTTAGAAAATGAAGGTCTAATTATTGCAAATGATCCGGACTATAAAAGAATAAAAGCTCTAATAGAAAATTTGCAGAGACAAGGTGTTTTAAATACAATAGTTATAAGCATAGATGGGAGATATATAAATAAATTAAATTTAAAGTTCGATAAAATATTACTAGATGCTCCTTGTTCCGGAACCGGAGCAATTAGAAAGACATACAGAGTGTTAAATATGTGGAATGAAAATGCAATAAAAAGATTGAGTAACCTGCAAAAAAGATTAATTTTATCGGCTTTTGATTCACTGAAAGAAGGCGGAATATTAGTATATTCTACTTGTTCTGTAGAGCCAGAAGAAAATGAATTTGTTATAAATTACTTAATAGAAAAAAGAGAAAATTTAAAAATAGAAAAAATAGAAATACCAAATTTAAAGTATTCAGAAACCATATTAGAATATAAAGGTATTAAGCTAAACGATGAAATAAGTAAAACCTTAAGAATATGGCCATGGGATAACGATACCGAAGGTTTTTATATAGCAAAGATAAAGAAGTTATAATCACAATATAGCCTTATTTATATATATAATTTATAAGAAGTTATAATAAAGATAAGAAAAAGCATATAACTGTTTTTCACATAATATATTAATGGCTCAGAAGTCATCTCCTATAAGAGAAGCTATCGTAAAGTATTTCTCTAAGGGAGTATCTAAAGACCAATTAGATACAACTTTAGAAAAGATTGCAAAAGAAGTTGGTAAGGAAAAAAGAATAGTAAAGCAAATATTTACTAGATACTTGAACAAAGGAATGATGAAAGAAGAAGGTGGAAGATATGTTTGGGTAGGCCAGTAAATTTTTTATTTTTAATGTAATAGTTACTAGCTATATAATCTTCCATATATCATTAAATTTTACACAGTAATATTTCTTCTTATAAAATAAAGTAAAATTTTGCCTCCGCGGGGATTTGAACCCCGGATCTCCAGGACCGAAGCCCGGAATGTTGTCCTGGCTACACTACGGAGGCTTTACTATAATATATATATTCTTTATAAAGTTGATAATATTTATTCCAATAGTAACTTGGTTCTATAGTAATGTTATCTCTTCTTAAGATATAATTATACGTATCTAAAGATCTCTTACTTTCATAATAATTAGGTAAAGAATTGCTTCTCTTAGAATACTCA
>DAIUEN010000027.1:0-7740 GCA_036845085.1 Candidatus Nanopusillus sp. | reverse complement strand
TTATTTAAAAAGAAGAGAATTCTAATTAATAGAGAGTTTTCCAAATTATTATCTGATTTAGTAAATTTATTTGTTTATTTATATTTTATAGCATATGCTTTAGTAGTTTTCCCAAATCAATATGTTAAATTTGTTGGAGAAAATTTATTTACATTTATAAATTACTTGTTAATTATCGTATTCTCATTATTAATATCTTACATACTATTAGAAATGTTTTTAAGGTCTATATTATCTGAAGACACGCTAAAAAATAAATATGTAAATTATATAGTCAACTTTATCAGAGGTTTTGTTATGTATATGTCTCTCTTGATTGTTATAATATATCTTAACATAGTACCGCAATATTTATTGTATGTACTAATAGCAATACTTTTGATAGTGGTAATAACTATATCTATATCTTTTGCTATTGCTCTTAGTGATTTATTAAAAGAAAAATTGAGAGAAATATTTAAATAAAATGAATTCTCTAAAGGAAGAATTAATAATTCTAATAAATAGTTTTTTTGGTGGAATAATAAATGGAGTAATGTTTGTATACATAAATAATTTTAATTTACCAAATATTTTATATACAGTGCTAGTATTTTCATCTTATTTTGGTTCTATATTATCTTCATTAATATTTGGGAGTATAGTTATAAATAATAAGAATTACATAAATATAAGCTTATTTGGTATTTTTGGACCTTTTATATCTATAATTTTGTTGCTGTCTTATGATCCCATACTATATGTATTATCACTTTTTATCTTTAATTCTACGCATCTTGCAACGTATTTTGCTTTTCTGAGATATTACCTAGATGTTAAAATTAATTTTAAGTTTTCTTTATACTTGACTATTGGTTTAGCAGCATCTCAGATTTTTTTGCTATTTTTAGATATAATTTTTATTATTTATCTGCTTATAGTTGCTTATTTAGTTTTTTTTGTAATATACTTAGCTAAAAACAGAAATAAAGAACTTATATCTGAAATTTATCTATTGGAAAGAATAGATAATGCTCTAGATAAATTAGAAGCTTCTTTAGTACAATTTTCTATATTTGAGAGTAATAATTTCCCATTTAAGTTTAAAGATATCAAAATTGATAATATTTTATTATACAATCTATTTGTTCTTTTAGGATATTCTATTTTGTGGACTACTCTTGTAAATTTTACTAATTTTGTTAATCTTGGTAGTTTTTATCCGTTATTTCTTTTTATAAATAATTTGTTTACAGTTATATTATATAAAATATATCCGAATACATTAGATCTTAAAAAAATTATAATTGGATTCATTTTAAGAGCTATAATAGGTATATTTATTATTGGTTTTTTAATGGTAAAACTTAGTGATATGAAATATATGATAATTTTTGTTTCTATTTTGTATATATTAACTTCTATATCTTGGACTCTATTTCAATATTTCTTTGATATGTATATCCTAAAGTATAATCCTGAAAAGTTTGGAAGAATATCTCTATTCAGGAATGTTGGTGGACTTTTTGGTTCTTTATTTTATTTATCATTTAAAGATCTATTTTTAGCTTCTATAATTGGAATATTTTTTATATTTCTCTCTATAATATGGTTTGATGCTTTAGTAATACATAAAAGAACTACTAATAATAAATGATTATGGATATAAAGATAAGAAAAATTTCGGAATATATATATGAAATAGAAAAAGATAAATACATGAATGTTCCTGTTAGAATATATGCATCTGAAGAATTATTAGAAAAAATGAAACAGGATAAAACACTTATACAAGGACGAAATGTTGCAACACTACCAGGAATACAAAAATATGCAGTGATAATGCCTGATGGACATGAAGGTTATGGTTTTCCAGTTGGTGGTGTTGCAGCTTTTGATATAAAAGAAGGTATAATATCTCCTGGTGGTATAGGGTATGATATAAACTGTGGGGTAAGAGTTCTTAAAACCAATCTAAAAGTAGAAAATATTAGACCATTTTTAAGAAATTTAGTTGATGAAATATTTAGAAATGTACCGGCTGGTGTTGGTGAAACTGGAAACATAAGGTTATCTATTGGTCAATTTAAAGAAGCTGTTGAAGAAGGATTGGAATGGGCATATAGAGAAGGATATGCTTGGAAAGAAGATTTAGAAAGAGTAGAATCATATGGTAAATTAGAAGATGCAGATATAAATTCTGTTTCTAATACTGCAATTAGAAGGGGTATAGATCAGCTGGGTACTTTGGGTTCTGGTAATCATTTTTTAGAGATAGATTATGTAGATGAAATATTTGATTATGAAATTGCTAAAGAATTGGGAATAGAAGAAAAAGGACAAATCATGATAACAATACATTCTGGTTCTCGAGGATATGGTCATCAAATTGCTACAGATTATATAAATTTGGGATTAGAAAAATATAAAGAAGAAATTAAAAAATTGCCAGATAGAGAATTGGTTTATTTACCATTTTCTTCGGAAGATGGACATAACTATTGGAAAGCTATGAGCTCTGCAGCGAATTATGCTTGGAATAATAGACAGCTAATTACTTATTGGGTTAGAAAATCATTTGAAAAGATATATAAAACCTCTGCAGAGAATATAGGAATAGAAGTAATTTATGACGTTGCCCATAATATTGCCAAAATCGAAGAACATAAAGTGGATGGTATAAGGAAAAAGGTTATAGTACATAGAAAAGGTGCTACAAGAGCATTTCCAGAAAACCATCCAGATTTACCAGAAAGATATAAGAAAATAGGACAACCAGTATTAATTCCAGGATCTATGGGTACAGCTACATACATATTGGTTGCTATGGAATCTTCTTTAGATTTATCTTTCGGATCTTCAGCTCATGGTGCTGGTAGGATGATGTCTAGAGCACAAGCTAAAAGATCTTTTAATTATAGTGATGTAATTAAAAATTTAGAAAAGAGAGGTATATTTGTAAAATCTACTACAAAAGAAGGAGTTGTAGAAGAGGTGCCAGAAGCTTATAAAAATATAGATGAAGTAGTAAAAGTAACAGAAAAACTTAATATATCGAAGGCAGTAGTAAGATTAAGGCCTATTGCAGTCATAAAGGGTTAAACTTTAATATTTTTTATGAAAGTTTTTGTTTTAGACTTTGATCATGATGGGGAAAAAATATTCATATATGGGCGTGATGAAAATGGAAAAAAAGTAAGAATAGAAACTTATTGGAAATTCTATATCTATATAATATTAAAAGATCCAAGTTTTGAAGAGGAAGTAATTAAGAGATTAAAATCATTAAATGTAGTAAAGAATATAGAAGTAGAAAATAAGAATTTTATTGGAAGAGAATATAGAACAATAAAGGTATATATAAAAGAAAAGGATTATGATATAATAAAAAATTTTGTAGATACTTTAAAGCAAGAAGGAAAAGTAATCGGAAAAAAAGAGAGTGATATAAGTATAATAAAAAAGTTCCAAATAGATAATAGTATATATCCGTTGAATTGGTATGATTTTGATTTAGAGTTAATAAATAGCTCGAAAAATATAGATTACTATAAGCTAAAAAAAGTAAATGATGTTATAAAAGATAAGAAATATAATCTAAAAGTTGTAGCTATAGATATAGAATCTATTGGCGAAAAGGCAATTCCCGATCCAGAAAAAGATCCAATATATTTAGTTAGTTTATACGATGGTAAAAATTTTTATTCTATTTATTGGAAAGGAAATAGTGAAATAGGTATAAAAGTCAACAACGAATATGAACTTTTAGATAAATTTAATAATATAATACGAGAGATAGATCCAGATATTATAGTAGGTTACAACTCTAATAATTTTGATTTTTTCTTTTTTTACGAAAGAGCTAAAAAATTAGGATATATCTTTAATTTCGGTTGGGATGGTAAAGGATTACATTACACTAAAAAAGGAGAAGATAAAAAATATAGGATTGTTGGTATACAACATGTGGATTTATTTGATATAATAGTTTCTTTATTTTCTGGTCAATTAGATTCTGAAACCTATTCTTTAGAAGAAGTAGCAAGAGAGATATTGGGAGAAACTAAGTTAGATATGGATATAAATTTAATGAATGATATAATACATAATAATAAAGATTTTATGTATTTAATAAAATATAATCAGAAAGACGTAGAATTAACATATAAATTATATAAGCATTTTGAAAAAATAATATTAGAATTATCTAAAATCTCTGGTACAACTTTATATGAATTATCTGGAGCTACTTATGGTACTTTAGTAGAAAATTATTTGATCAAAAGAGCAAGAGAATTTAATGAAATAATTCCAAATAAACCAGATCCATACGAATTAGAAAAAAGAAAAAAAGTTTCTTATGTAGGGGCTTTTGTCTTGGAACCAAAGGCTGGATTTTACAAAAATATTATGGTACTTGATTTTAGATCTCTATATCCCTCAATAATTATTAAATATAATATATCTCCAGATACTTTGAAATGCGAACATGAAGAATGCAGAAAAAATAGCTTCAATATAGAAACTAGCTTAGGAAAATATGAAGTATGGTATTGTAACAAAAAAGAAGGGTTTATAGTTTCTATATTAAAGTCTATTTTTGAAGAAAGAGCTAATTTAAAAAAAATATTAAAGAATATTAACAAAAATACTGAAGAATATAAAGAAATAGACGCAAAACAATATTCTTTGAAGATATTATCTAATTCTATGTATGGATATTTAGGATTTCCAAATTCTAGATGGTATTGTTTAGAATGTGCGGCGTCTATAACTGCTATGGGTAGGAAACATATATTAGAAGTTATAAAAAAAGCGGAACAGGAAGGATTAAGACCTATTTATGGTGATACAGATTCTATATTTTTATTAGTGGATAACAAAGAAAAAGGATTAGAATTTTTAGATAAAATAAATAAAGAATTACCAAAGCCATTAGAATTAGAATTAGAAGATTTTTATGTTTCGGGGATATTTATAGAAAAAAGATCTGGTGGTGGTGGTGCCAAAAAGAAATATGCATTACTTTCCGAATCTGGTAGTATAAAATTGAGAGGGTTTGAAGTTGTTAGAAGAGATTGGTCAGATATTGCTAAGGAAGCCCAAGAAACTGTAATAAAGTTGGCTCTCCAGAATAAGAAAAACGAAATAATAGAATATTTACGAAAGTTATTTGATGATATAAAGAATAGAAGAATTCCTATTGAAAAATTTGTATTAAGAGAACAATTAAGAAAAAGTTTGGAAGAATACGAAGTTTCAGCTCCACATGTAATTGCAGCTAGAAAATACAAAGACAGGGGATTTAGGGTTGGTAGGGGATTTATAGTAGAATATGTTATTTGTAGGGGTGGTAGTAAAATATCAGATAAAGTAAGGTTAACTGATGAGGTAAAAGGTAATGATTACGATGTAGAATATTATATAGAAAGGCAGATAATTCCAGCTATAGAAGGTGTAATGAAGGCTATAGGATTGAGTGTAGAAAATATATATAAAATTCAAAAAGACATAACTTCATATTTTAAGAATGGAGGAAATAAAAAATTATGAAGAACTTATCAATGAACTAGGTGGAGAAATAAAATATCTAAAGGACAAAATAAAAAAATATAAAAGAAAAGCTATTAGATATAGATACTATTACCTTAAAGTTAAGAGATTATTGATGAATAACAAAAAAAATTTAGAAGAAATATTAGAAGATTTGAGAGATTTACTTTCCTCGATATTCATAGAACTAGAAAAATTAAATGAATTAAATAAGAGAGTATATAGATTAGAAATAGAAGTAAATCAATTGAAGAAAGCTTTAAAAAATAAGAGAAATTATTATATATAATGGATATGAAAAATGACATAGAGATATTTAATAGTTTAGTTAATTTGATTTCTAAGGCTAATAATAAAATATTACAACTTGAAAAAAGATTTCGTAATTATGTAGAAAAAGATGAATATTTTGAAGCTTTAAATGATCTAAAAGAAAAAATTAAAATAATAAAAAAAGAGCTAGAAGAATTTAAGTCTTATTTAAGCGAAGATATAATAAAAAAATTAAATAATTTATATGATATAGAATCTAAAGTAGATGTTTTGGAATCTGAAATAAAAAATGTTGTTAATTATGATGCTTTATTAGAGGTAAAGTCTGAATTAAATGAAATAAAATCTACTGTAGATAAATTGATATTGGATGATAAAAGTATTAAAGATATTTCAGAAAAGTTGACCTTGTTAAGAAAACAAGTAGAAGAAATACTAAATAGAGTTGAAAAAATGGAAAATACATATACAAAAAAAGAAGAATTTAAACCAATTGAAAAAAACATAAAAGAATTGAATAATATAATTAATACATTAAGCAGTAAATTTGTACAAGTATTTGAACAATATGATTCGATATTATATGAATTCAATGAAATAAAAAATAAAAAATTAGAGGATTTAAATAATAGGATCAATTCTATAGAATCCGAATTAAATAAAAAATTAGAAGAATTAAATGCTAAACTATCTGAATTATCTTATTTAAGTAAAATAAGTGAAGAAGATATAAAAAAATTGAAATACATAGATAAATATAAGAATTTATATGAGAAATATTTGTCATTTGAGAATAAATTATCTTTAATTTATAAGATAATTGATGATCTTCAGATATCTGCTGTAAAAATGAGAGATAAAATCGAAAATATATTAGATTCTTCTAAAGTTAAAGACCTTGTTCAAAATTATGAAACGTTGATCAATAATATAAATAGGTTAAAATATGAAATAGAAGATATAAAAAATGAAAACAGAGATCTTAAAGATATGATATATTCAATTACCGAAGAAATTCAGAAATTAGAAGAAAAAATAAAAAAGATAGAAAATATATTAAATGTTATGAATTATGATTACATAAATGAAAATATAGAAAAAATATTCTACTTAGAAGAAGAGATTAAGAATATAAAAAGATTATTAAGTAAATACATTACAGAAGGGTCTTCTGATAAATTGTCTGAAATAGAGAATACCATTAAGCTGTTATTAGAACAGCAGAATTATATATTGAAGAATTTAGAAAAATTTAATAAATAGATTTTATTTTTTCTAACAAAACTATTATTTTTCCGATTATGTTGTATAATTTTATTACTTGTTCTCTAATTTGTGGATCCGAAATCTTTTTACTCGTTTTTGTCAAATTAAGTAAATCATAGTATTCTAAAAGTTGATTTTTTTTGGTTATATATAATTCGTCAAAATATCTTTTTTCTTCTAATTCATATAATATTTGTAAGAACTTTGTTATATCTTCTGTATTATTTAAATTTATCTCTTTCTTTAGTATTATAGTAAGTTTTCCACTTTTATTTTTTAATTTTTCTTTTATTTTTTTTTCTTCATTTAGAAGTTTTCTTCTTTTAGCATATTCTGGAGAAGGTATTATTAAAGGCATATTTTAATTATCCTACTTTGGAATTTAAAATTTTTTCAGTAGCTACTCCTTTCATCATTTATCAGCGAGTGCCCACATCATCACTATAAAAAATTATTTAAGGATAATTTAAAAAATAAAAAAATGTTAGAATATTATTATATCATATTCTACTTGAACGGTCTATTACTAATGATAGCATCTTATTATGACTTTAAACAAAAATCTGTACCAGACTATCTGATATATTTCATGTTAATACTAAATATAGGACTTTTTCTATATTTAATAATTAATAATTTATTTCCGAAGAATTTAATGTATTCGTATAT
>DAIUEN010000026.1:0-8106 GCA_036845085.1 Candidatus Nanopusillus sp. | reverse complement strand
TATCATACTATGGGGGTAGGTCTGTATTCTCTGCAGCAAAGGTCGGATATAGCGACATTGAAAGAATTCGAAATGAAAGTGAAAAAAAACTTCTTGGATCGAGAAAAAGTTTGTCTGAAACAGAATGGAAGATAGTGTCAGCTGGAGTAAATATGGTTGATAGAGAAGCGTCAGGTATATTAGATAAGTTACATAATGTAAAAAGAAACTACAGTGATATAATGAATAAGTTGGAAGAACTATACAAAAATTTTTTATCAGCTTTAATCAGTGAATATACCACATATTCTAATGAACTAAAGGACGAGAATAAGAAAAATGATATTAACACATTAATCAACGAAATAAAAAAGTTAGAACGATCCGTTGTCAAAAAGTTTCGCAAGGATCCTAAATCAATACCGAAATTAAAGTCTATAGCGAAGTCCATAATAGGTACGATAAATGGTCTAGGAAATCTTGATGGAAATGAAAAAAAAGAGTTAATAACGAGATTAAATCATACATATAATAATATAATAACATCTGATAAATATAAAGAATTACAGAAAGACATAGATAATATAAGAGAATTATATAATAACGTAGTAGTTAAAGAAATAAGTAAATTTTTAGTTTTAGAGAAGACTCTTAAAAATAATTTAGGTAATTTAGAATTATCGTTGAGGAAAACTTTAGGAGTCCCAAGTTCTAAAAAGGTAGAGATGGCAATTCTTAACGCGTTAAAAAATTATGGAGATATTGTTAAAAAAGAAGCTGAGGATGCAAAAAATAAAATAGAAGCATTAGATAATTTAATCAACTTAGACAAATAGATTAATCTTTCTTACTTTCTATAAACTTTTTTATTGCTAAACTTTCAGCATAATCATCTATGTCCATAGTGATAATATAACCTTTAGATATTTCCCCTATTTTATGCCCAGCTCTACCAACTCTTTGTATTATTCTTATAACTTGTCTTGGAGACATATATTGTATTACAGCATCTACATGTCCTATGTCAATACCAAGTTCTAATGAAGAAGTTGCTATAATTGCTTTTAATTTTCCCTCTTTAAATAATTTCTCATTTCTTTCTCTTACATCTTTTGACAGAGAACTATGATGAATCTCTATTGAATATCCAGGATCCCATTTTTTAAATCTAGATACTAACATTTCTGCAGCTTCTCTAGTATTTACAAAAATTATAGTAGATTTATGTTTATCAATTATATCTTTTATTTTTCTTAAACTCCAGGCTACTTTTGGATGTATACCAATTTTTTTCGCTAATTCGTAGTCGATATTTTCTATGTTTGGATATAATATTTCTATACTATACCTTTTATTTTCATACCAATAAGCTATACTATAATTTCTATATCCGAATAAGAATTTTGCAGCTAAATCTAAGTCACCAATAGTAGCTGATAAACCAATTCTTAAAAATTCTCCAGAATAATTTACTAATCTTTCTAATCCTAAAGATAATTGTACTCCTCTTTTATCATTTAACATTTCATGTAATTCATCAACTATAACAAACTTTACTGTTTTAATATTTTCTCTTAATCTTTTCCCTAAGAATAATATTTGGAAAGTTTCTGGAGTTGTTATTAAAAATTCTGGTGGTCTAAAAGATTGTTTAGTTCTTTCCGACGCAGAAGTATCACCATGCCTTATTGCTATACTAATACCTAAATTATCGCACCACCAGTATAATCTATCTAATAAATCTCTATTTAGAGCCCTTAAAGGAGTTATGTATATAGCTCTTATTCCTTTCTTATCTTCTTTTTCATCTAATAATTTACTCAATACTGGTATAAAAGCAGCTTCTGTCTTTCCAGAACCTGTTGGAGCTACTATTAATGTATTTTCATTATTTAATATCTTTGGTATTGCCAATTTTTGAATAGGATTAAAATCTTTAAATTTTTTAAGAAATAATTCTCTAACTTTTTCATTTAGTTTATCATATACGTCCATAGGTAATATAATATTTTTGTATAATACATATAAAGATTGAAAATATATTAATGCTATTAGGATGGTCGTTAAGAATATAAAAAATATAATGAATAAAATAAAAAATATAATAAAAAAAGAAGAAAAAATATTAAGAGACTATGAAAAAGAAGAAAAAAAATTATTAAATATATTATCATCTCTTCAACAAAATCTTCAGAAACAAAAAAATATTATAATACATTATGGTAATATGACTATAAACCAAAATATTCATGGTGGAAATCCAGGGACTATGAATAATAATAATAATTATCTAAATTTAATGTATAAGATTATGCAAAAAATATTACAATATACAACCTTAATGCTACATGACGTTTACATATTTAGAATAAAGACTGCTAGAAGTTTAGGTGTATTGCATGAAGCATTGCTAGAATTAGAAAGATCAGAAAAATCTGGAGAAATCGATGAAGAAAAAGTTAGGCATGCGAGATCTAAATTAAATGAAGCAGAAAACCTCTTACATAATTTGAATGATTTAAGTGTGATAGAGAAGCTTGTGTCACTTTCTAAAGAGAAAAACAAGCTTATTAGATGGGCTTTTGTAAAAATAAAGCCTATGAGAAATAATCTATTCGAAAATTTTTTCAAAGATTTAAATAATTTATATAAACTGATTGGAAAGGAAGAAAAATTAATAGAAAAACTCTATAGAATGTCGTGGCGTTTGCGTGATTGGCACTTCAATGAAAGGGAGATTGAAAAGTTAATGAAAGAGTTAAATCAAGAATTACCGAGATAATTATATATTATTTTTTTCAATTAAAATACCATCTAATGTATAAACTTCATATTTTTTTATTAACTTACTGATGGGTCCGTGGAATTGTCCTATATCCCAATATCCAGATAGATCTGTAAAAGCTGGTAAAATAATTACAATATTTTCATCTCCATATCCAACAACAAATACTTTTTCGTATATTGTTTCTCCTATTGAAGTTAATATGTTTTTAGCAAAATGATGATGTCCTATTACATAATATTTTCCAATTAGTTTTGGTTTATAGTTTCCATGTGTAAAAACAACATTTCCAATTTTTAGAGATTTTAATATTTTTACATTATTGATGTCTAATGGGATCAATTCTTCTAAATCTCCATCATGGTTACCCTTTATTATATATATTTTTTTGAATATACTACTTATTTCAAATATAAAATAAGGTATTTCATTAAATTCTTCATAACTTGTCTTTGGTATGTTATGTTTCAAATCTCCATTAATTATCAAATATTCTGCATTTGTTTTTTCTTTAATATTTTTTATTTTTTTTATTAAGTAATTTGTTTGGGATGGTATATTTATTCCTTTTTTATATAGTTCATATTCTATACCTATGTGTAGATCAGATATTACTAAGAATTTCTTTTTAAATAATAAAGCTTCTGTTCCGGTAAAAGAAAACATTAAAGAGATAAAATAAGTTTGTTTAGTTGGTTTATATCTTTAACATTTTTTAATTTTTCTTTTATATCTTTTATTTGGTTAATATCTTCAATCAGTATTACAACTTGTCCTATTGCTTGCCCAGGAACTCCTCTATTAAACCTAACTCTTACAACCCCCTTATTACCATGAGTTCTTACAATCTTTCCAATTAATATCTTTTTTCCTGGAGAAATCCATATAACTTTTTTTCCTATCAGTTTTGATGCTTGCCCCTTTTCTTCAATACCTTCAAATTTTACTATAACTTGGTTATGTTTTATATTATGTCTACTCATCCTGTAATTTACAATTATACCCTTCATCATAGAATAAAAAATTTTAGAAAAAATATATAAAAGTTAGAGGGCCTTGGATCCAGAAGTTTTTAATATTGTATAATCCTCAAATAATCTATTTAAAACGTTTATTACTTTATTATTTATACCAGATATATTTTCGGATAACAATTCTTTATAAATTTGTTCTATATAATCCTTTTTTATCATTTCTCCAATCTTATTTCCATTATAATCATATATATATACGTTATTTCCATCTACTAAATATATCTTATCTTTTGTTATACTCAAAAGATACTCTTTTTTGTTCCTATTATCGTATAAAGCAAACATTGTTTTTGTTATTAAATTATTAATAGTTTCAATATATATATTCTCTAGCATATTTCTAGCATTTATTATCTCATTTTTTAAATAATGCAAATCTTGCATATTTTTATAATCTTTTATACGACTTTCTATAGATAATATTATGTCTTTTATGTTACTTAACTTTGTATTTAATAAGTTATCAAAGCTAGTCTCAAACAATAAAGATAACTTATTTTTTATGTTTATATATTGGTTAATTAGAGATTCTATCTCCTTTATTTCATTTTCTTTATCTATTATTCTCTTTAGTTCTCTCATCCTATCAATAAACTTTTCAGCTCTTTTTATAACGTCTAAATATTCTTCATATTTAAATTCTTTTCTAATACCATGTTCATATTCTTTTCTTAATCTCCAGACATACTCTAAATCTTTAACATAATCATCTTCTAGCATATTTTTAGATACAAATAAGTTTCTTAGAACTTCTGGAGTTTCTTTTGGATCTGGAGGTAATAATCCATAATCCATTATAACTGCTTGGGCAGCTGATAACATTCCGACAGCTAGATCTTCTATAATTATGTCTGTTATTGTTTTATTCATTTTTTCTATAGAATTCTTTATTGATAAATCTGCAAAATTAAAGAATTGATTTGCAGATTCTTTTGACGGTTTTATTATACCTTTTAATAACATTAGCTTCCATGCAATAAACATGCCTCGATCATACAAAGCAATACCATCTCTTAAGAATGTTATTATCACAGGATTGGATTCTGATAGTGATTTCCAAAACTCTGTTAATGTATATACTTGGGGATGTAATATTTTTTCAGACTTAGATAATATTTTCGCCTGGGCTGCCTGTTGGAGAATTATTGCATATAATTTTTGTTTTAATTCCTCAAAAGTATGCCTTCTTACATCTGTATCATCTATTACCACAAACACATCTACATCTGAAGATTCTAAACTTTTTCCTTTAACTTGAGAACCCGCTAAAACATATGCAACAACATAATTTTCAAAATAATCCAATACTAATCTTTTATGTATATTTGTTAATCTAAGTATATCTGCTAGTCCTTTATCATATAAAGCGTTTCCAACAGATAATAATTCTATTAGATTAAATTTGGAATCTAGAGATATATTTTTAATGTCTGAAAATAGTAGTACGTGTAACCATATTGGCAATTTATTATCTCTTATAATATTTACAAATCTCTCATAGAAGTTTACTTTTAATTTTATTTTTTCTTCATCGTTTAAATCTATATCTGATAATATAACTACTATATTTTTCTTATCCTGTAATTCTTTTCCATGTTTTTCTATCTGTTCTTCGTTTAATAATAGTAAATGGTTTTCACTATATGATAACAATGCTTTTAGACCATCTATTATATCTTTTTGTTTTTCTTTATACTCTAGTATAGTAAGTACCCTATCTTTAAATTCGCTATTTAATATTTCATCCTTTAAATCAACCATGAAAATATATATAGTATTATGTTTATATTCTTTTTATAAACCACTTATACATTGATTCAAAATCTTTTTTAGATAGATTTTCATTTTTATTTTCTTTTTCTTTTTTAAGATTTCTTTCGGCAAATTCTCCCAATTTTTTAATTATTATATTTTTCATTTCTTCTAATGTCTGTGAATCTACTCTATTTTTTCTTAGAAAAAATTTTATATTTTCAGAATCGTCTTTAAATCTAGGCAATAAATATATATAAGTGTGTTCTGTTTTAGCTAAAGTAGAATCTCTAATATTTATTATCAAATTTATGTGATCATATTTTAATACTTCTTTCAAAATTATTGAAATATATTTAGCAACGTAAAACATTTTATAAATAATTTCATCACTTAAATATTCAAATTCTGTTGCATGAACTTTCGGGAATATGAATGTAGATCCTATATTTACTGGAAATATATCTAACACCGCAATAATATCATTATCCTCATATAATATATAAGATGGTATAGACTTCGATGCTATTTTGCAAAATAGACAATCTTCCATAAAAATATTTTATAACTTTTAGAATTTAAATATGGAAAATGGACTTAATACTGAAGATCATTATATCTGTACTAATACCTTTGTTATTATATTCTTTTGCTTTATATCTATCTGAAGATATACTTTTGAAAAATATATCCAAATATTCTAAATTCTATAGACTAAAAATGCATGTTCTACTTATATATACTATTGGTTTCGCTACAGCTCTTCAAGCATTTTTACCATCACTATCAATTGCTTTTGATGGTAATGTAAAATTGGCATATTACCTTAATTTATATAATGTAGTTATGGATCTTTCTATTGTTTTTGGAATATTTATATTATTATTTGATTTTGACAGCAAGTTTATAGACAAAAGGTTAATATATATATTATTAGCTACAATCATAGTACACTTATATATAGTATTGTTTAATTATCTTAATTTTTTATCAGGAGCAATTTTATACTTAGTATTTTTACTATTATCTATTTATATATACATTAAATATAAAGAGCCAAATAAAAAAAGAGATTTTAAAATAAATAAAAATTTTATTGTAAGATCTGGAATAATAATATTACAGATTTTAATTGTAATGGTATTATTAATATATAGCGGAAAATTATTGAATAATGTCGCAGAAATATTGTTGTCTATAGGATATAAAACATTCTTTGTAGGTTATCTAATATCTTTACTAGTTTTTACAATTCCAAACATTATATATGGGATTGTTAGTTGGAAAGTAGAAAAAGATATAAATAATATTATAGCATCTTTAATAGGAGAAGCTTTAGCTATATTTACTATTTTTTCTGGAGTTTTAGCTATGATTAGTCCAGTAAGATTCTTAGAAGAAGATAGAATTCCAATAATAAGCTCGTTTTTTGTTTTATATATTTCAACTCTTACTTTTTCTATACTATTTTATAGAAATAGGATACCAAAGTTTATGGGTATAATTTTAATAATCTTAGGTATAATATTAGGATTTATAAACAATTTTTATTCCCTCAAGTAAATTAAATACTTTTAAATATAATGATCATATTTATTCTTAATGAAAAGAAGCTCTAGGAGATGGAAGAAATATAGACAGTCGAGATGGAAATGGCAAAGAAAGAAAATGAAAGAATTAAAAAGGTTAAGAAAATTAGCCAGATTGAGGGCTATATAGTTATAATAAGATTTATAAGTATAAATAGATACAATCATATTCATAGCTGTATGGGTGTCGACCCATCGATCGGTGAGATGGGTTGTCCCTATACAGCTACAAATGTGGAGCTAATCCAAAATGGGGATAATATGCCGGAGATAGCGGCCGTACTTCTTGGGTTTAAGGCCCACGGTGGTAAAACCACCGAATTCCCGTTGATCCTGCGGGGGGCCACCGCTATCCCCGTCCGGCTAACCCATGGAAGGCTGTGGGGTACCGGGTAAGGTACCCCGCCGTACGGCTGAGTAACACGTCGGCAACCAACCCTCTAGAAGGGGATAACCCCGGGAAACTGGGGATAATCCCCTATAGGAGAAGGGTGGTGGAATTCCCCCTTCTCCGAAAGGGAGCTAGGATATTCCTTCCTAGCTCCGCTAGAGGGTGGGCCGGCGGCCTATCAGGTAGTTGGCGGGGTAACGGCCCGCCAAGCCGAAGACGGGTAGGGGCTGTGAGAGCAGGAGCCCCCAGATCGGCACTGAGACAAGGGCCGAGGTCCTACGGGATGCACCAGGGGCGAAACCTCCGCAATGGGTTTTCGCCTGACGGGGGGACGGGGAGTGCCCTGGGATTTCCCAGGGCTTTTTGGGAGTGTAAAAAGCTCCCAGAATAAGCGGTGGGCAAGAGGGGTGGCAGTCGCCACGGGAATACCCCCGCCGCGAGCGGTGGCCTCGTTTATTGGGCCTAAAGGGGCCGTAGCCGGGTAGGTGTGACTCCCGTGAAATCCACGGGCTCAACCCGTGGGCGCGCGGGAGTTACTACCTACCTAGGGGGTGGGGGAAGTACGGGGTATGCCGG
>DAIUEN010000025.1:0-8616 GCA_036845085.1 Candidatus Nanopusillus sp. | reverse complement strand
AATGTATAATATAGATATAATAAATTTTACATATAATGAGCCATCCATATATTCTGAATATATATATGATGTTTCTAAAATTGCAAAAAAAGAAAATATAAAAATTATTTTAATATCTAATGGTTATCTAACGGATGAAGCAATAGATTTTATGTCTAAATATGTAGATGCAGTTACTATAGATATAAAAGGAAATGGAAACGAAGAATTCGCTAGAAAGTATATTTCAATAATATCTTATGAACCGGTATTTAATACTATCGAGGAATTATACAAAAAAAATATACATTTGGAAATAACTGACTTAGTTATACCAGAAATTGGTGACAATCTAGAAGATGCAAAAAAATTAGCAAAAATATTATATGACATAATGGGTGAAAATTCTAATATACATTTCTTAAGATTTTTTCCAGAATATAAGTTAGACTATTTATATCCAACTCCAATAGAAACATTACATAAACATGTAGAAATCGCAAAAAAAGAAGGGATAAGATATGTATACATTGGAAATCTACCTGGAAATGAATATGAAAATACATATTGTCCAAATTGTAGAAAACCATTAATAAAAAGATATCAATTTACAGTTTATGAAACAAATTTAAACAAAGATAGATGTATTTTTTGTGGATATAAAATTTATTTGAGTGGAGAACCAAAAATATCTGAGATATCATATCCTTTATATGTAAAAATTAATAAAAAATTCATTGAAAGAAAAATAAAAGATGGTGAAGTAATTGAAAAAGAAATTACCATAGACAGTTTGTTTTAATTAGATTATAATAATATCTTCAGAAATATTTTATATATCCTCTAAATGTGCTTCTTCTATTTTAAATATTCCATAATTATTACCAATTATTTCCTTATATTTATCTATAACTATCTTTTTCCCGAAATATGGTTGATATAGTACCGTAGTTTCTATTTCTCCTCCTTCTCCAGCCATATTTATCTTATACTTTTCATTCAATTCTTTAAGGTATTTTACTATTTTTTCATCCAATTCTTTACCCAACAAAGATTTATCAAAGGGATAAGCAAAAAAACCAGATATTATTACTTTAAATCCCATATTAATCAACTCGTATAAATATTCTTCTTCATCTCTCATCCATAAAGGAGTAAAACTATATAAATTCATCTCTTCAAATATCTTACTAAATTTTTTATATTGATACCTTGACTTTATTACACCAAAACCAATACCTTCTAAACTGTATTTTTCTTTTATATTTCTTAATGCATCTATTAAATCTTCATATTCTCTTTCTACATTAGTATATATTCTTTCTAGTGGTATATCTAAGGCTTTTGCTTGTAAGTCTACAATATTATAATTTATTGTATGAAATAAGTATGAATCTTCTCCAGACACTACGTTTATCAATACTGGTACTTCATGTCCTTCCTTTTTTGCTCTATATAGAACATAGTTTGAATCTTTTCCACCAGAGAATAAGATTCCTAGCCTCATTCATAATCTTATAAATATAATACTTATATCTAATTCATGGCAACTCTTACAGAAAGAGTACTAAAAGTAATGAATAATCCACAAAATATAAGAAACATAGGAATAATAGCACATATCCACCATGGCAAGACTACACTAACAGACAATTTATTAGCGGGATCTGGTATGCTAGCTGAAGATCTTGCTGGAGAAGCTATGTTTACTTGGTGGCATGAAACAGAAAGACAAAGAGAAATGACTGTATATGGGGCTGCTGTCTCTATGGTTCATGAGTATGAGGGACAAGATTATCTTATAAATTTAATAGATACTCCAGGTCACGTAGAATTTTCCGGTCAAGTAACTAGGGCTGCTAGAGCTATAGATGGTGCTATAGTTGTAGTAGATTTTGTAGATGGAATTATGCCACAAACAGAATCTGTATTAAGGACTGCTCTAAAAGAATATGTAAAACCAGTACTATTTATTAATAAAACAGATAGAGCAATTACAGAGCTGAAATTATCTCCACAACAAATAATGGAAAGGATAGGACAGATTGTTATTGAAGTAAATAGACTGATAGATAAATATTGTCCACAAGAGTTTAAAGGTAAATGGAACGTTAATGTTTTAGACGGATCTGTAGCTTTCGGATCTGCAAAATATCATTGGGCATTATCTGTACCATATATGAAGAAATATAATGTAACCTTCAAGGACATTATAGAAATATATGAAAAATATGGAAATGATAAAGAAAAACTAAAAGAAGAAGCAAGAAAAAAAGCGCCAGTAGCGAAAATAGTATTAGACATGGTGATTAGACACCTCCCATCTCCAGTAGAAGCACAGAAATATAGAATAGTTCATATATGGAAAGGAGATCCCAATTCAGATGTTGGGAAATCAATGATAAATCTAGATCCTAATGGACCTATAGTTATAAATGTAACAAATGTAATAATAGATAAAGTATCAAAACAAGAAATAGCAACAGCTAGAATATTTTCAGGTACTTTAAATAAGGGTGATGATGTATATTTACTATCAGCTGGAAAGCAATTAAAGATACAACAGGTAGCTATATGGAAGGGTATACAGAGATTAAGTGTAGATTCTGTAAAAGCTGGAAATATTATAGCTCTAGTAGGTATAAAAGGATTATATCCTGGAGAAACAATAGTAGGAAAAGTTCCAGATCCAAAGAATGTTGAAAGTTTTGAAGAGTTAAGACATTGGTTAGATCCTGTAGTAACAAAATCTTTCGAACCTCAAAATCCTAATGATTTGCCAAAATTAATAGAGACATTAGAACTATTAAAGAGAGAGGATCCTACAATAAAAGTAGAACAGAAAAAGGATACAGGAGAAATATTAGTATCTGGATTAGGTGATTTACATTTACAAATAATAGAATATAGGATTCAGAATGACTTTGGAATACCTGTAAAAACTGGACAACCAATAGTAGTATATAGAGAATCTGTAGCAAAACAAACAAACATACATGAGGGTAAATCGCCTAATAAACACAATAAAATATACATACAAATAGAGCCATTACCTTATGAAATATTCCAAAAACTAAGAGAATATATAAGAGAAGGAAAAGTTCCCGAAGGGAGGATAAAAAAAGAAGATTTGTGGAGAATATTCGCTGAAATAGGATTTGATAAAGAAGAAGCGAGAAGAATAATATATATTATGAATGACTGCGTTTTAATTGATATGACTAGAGGTATAGTTCATTTGCCAGAAGTAATAGAATATATAGTAGAAGGTTTCAAAGAAGTGGTAGAAAAAGGACCAATAGCATGGGAACCTGGAATTATGATGAAAGTAAAATTAATTGATGCTACATTACATGAAGATGCTATACATAGAGGTCCCGCACAAATAATACCCGCAACAAGAGATGCCATTAAAGAAGCAATTTTAGAAGCGCCAGTATTGTATGAACCTTTACAAATAATAAGAATTGATGTTCCTTCAGAATATGTTGGAGATGTAACTTCTTTATTGTCCTCAAAAAGAGGACAAATATTAGAAATAGATATGAAAGATGATAGAAGTATAATAAAAGCCAAAGTACCTGTTGCCAATATGTTTGGATTTACTGATGAATTAAGATCAATAACATCTGGAAAAGGTGTGTGGTTCTTAGAAGATCAAACATTTGAAAAAGTACCTAGAGAATTACAAGAAGAAATAATAAACTCTATAAGAAAAAGAAAAGGAATACCAGAAGGTATTCACTAGTTTTTTATTATTAAATCTTTGGTTGATATATGTGAATCATATATAAAAATGTTATATATGATAGAGGAATTATAACAACAAAGAAAAATGTTAATGAGGATAGTATACTACTACTTCCATATGCGTAAGAAAATAAAAATGCCAATATCAATATGGTTATTGGAAATACTACAAAGAAGAAAGAATATAATGTTATCCAAATATTTGCTTTTTCATTATAAACTTTCAATTGTATTTCATAATCATTAATTGCATCCTTTGCCAAAGATTTTATATAATCGCTAAGGGAACCACCAGATCTTACAACAGATACAACACCATATAAAAAGGTCTTTAACTTTTTAGAAGGTGTTACAGAAGCTAATTGTATCATTGCGGAAATAGGATCATTTCCAAAAACATCTACTAAAACTAATAAATATGATATTTCTTTATTTATTACACCAAATTGCTTTCTTTTATTAATCATCCTGAATATATCTATTATGTTCATTCCAGAGCCAGCATAAGCATAAAAGTAAATAACAAAGTATGGAAAGTTATCTTCCAAATTCTTTAAATAGTCAAATTTTGATATATCTGGTAGGAAATAGAAATATAAAAATGCTAAAATAAAAACTATAAAACCAAATATTATAGATAATAAAAATAAAACTAAATCATAGTAATTTATAACAACAATAAAAATTATATTTATTATAATAATAGATAAAAAAGAAAATAATAATGAATATTGAATCGAGAATCTAATATACTGTTCTAATGTTACTTTAAGTGGAGTATATGCTATATATCTTTCTTTTTCTTTAAAGTTTGGTTTTAATATTTTTACTAATTCTTCTATCATTTTTTCTTTTTCTTTTTTTCTCCCATATTTTCCAAAAGCAGATCTTTATCTAAATAATACATCTTTATAATTTCACTTACTTTTTTAGGATCTCTAATATCATTATTAACCATATATTCTATTACTTTTTTCTTTTCATTGAATGATTCATTTAAAGAAGATACTCTTCCAGATCTTGTCAATAAATCTTCTCCTATTAAAGAAAATAAATCTCTTTTTTCGAATTTATCATTAATAGGATCCCACTTAATAGTAGTTTTTGTCTCAACAACGTTATTTTTATATTTTCCTACTTCTAACACTTCTCTAACCCTCCTAGCAGATGGAGCTATATTCCTAGCCCTAACCATGAATAATGCTAGCTCCAATAAAGATAATTGGTCGTATGATAATTTTATTGGAGGGGTAGTCAATCTTTTTACTAGAGCTCTCCAACTATCAGCATGTATTGTAGATAAAGCTGCATGTCCAGAAGCCATCCCCTGAAACATTACATAAGCCTCTTCTCCTCTTACTTCACCAACAATAACATAATCTGGATTTTGTCTCATAGATTCTTTCAACAAATCATACATAGAAACTTCCCCATAATATCTGTCTCCTATAAGGAATCCTTTTCTAGTAACAGCTGGTATCCAATTATTTGTATATAATTGTATCTCTCTAGTATCTTCTATAGATATTACTTTAGATTCTGGAGGGATAAACTGGGAAATTGCATTTAGTAAAGTTGTTTTTCCCGAAGATGTAGGACCTGCAATCAATATATTCGCCCTAGATTCTACTAAAGTCCATAAATATGCTGCAATATCTACATCTATTGTATTCATTTTAATTAAATCTATTATAGATAATTTCTGTTCAGTAAATTTCCTAATAGTAAATGTTGGTCCTCTTGTTGTAATATCTTTAGAATAAGTAGCATTGACTCTAGATCCATCTGGTAATGTTGCATCTAATAATGGTTCCGCATAAGAAATGGCCCTTCCTGCTTTTTGAGACAATTTTATTATAAATCGGTCTAATTCTTCTTTACCAAAATATATATTTGTCTTTAACGTACCAAGTTTACTATGATGTATGTATACAGGTAAATCGTATCCATCACAAGAAATATCTTCTATAAAAGGATCGTGGAATAATGGCTCTATTTTTTCTAATCCCAGAGTATCTCTCCATAGATAATAATAAAATTTTGTTATCTCCTCTTTTGGTAATTTTATTTTCCATTTTTTCAAAATTTCTACTAACTTATATAGTAATACATATTTTGGTTCTTTATTTAGATACGATTCTGGATCTAAATATATATCTTTTATTATAGCATCTTTTATCTTGTTTAATATCAAATTTTCTTCTTTAGATAGTTCTGGTTCTAATACTTCATATATTAATTCATCAGAAAGTATATCATAATATATATGAGCATAGGCAAATTTTCCAATCAAATTGTAGTAGATATTTATTTTTTCTTTTTTTTCTTCACTAAATTCTGGAATATATTTACCCTCTTTTATACTTTTGTCAAAATATTCTATTAATTCGTTGAGTTCTAATTTTACCATATAAAGTTTGATATATACTTTAGTATTTATATTGTTTTTTTCAATATTTTGTCACTTTGAGTAAATAAAGTCGCCATAGTACCTATTTTTCACGTAATAATATGAAGTTATGTTATCGATCTGTTCTTTATGATATATGAAATACAACTTTTTAGTATTTTCATAATTCTTATATATATTATCCAATAAATTGCTTGCTTGATTTTTATACAATAGAATAGATAGAGAGATAAATATAATTAAAGTGATTATAAGTAACATTTGTTCTAAAAATAGTTGAGATTTCATTTTATTATAGATATAATTATACTTCCATTTTTTTCCAATTCTAGTATACATTTTCCAGAACATATATTTGTGCAATTATCAGTAGGAATTAATATTACATAATTATTGTTAAAACATCCTTTATATATTCCTCCAATATCCTCAAGAGGATAATAGAGTCTTGTTTTAATGTCATATAGATATGGTATTTTATTTACCTCTATTAACAATCCAGTATAAGAAAAGTCAGATCCTGTAGAAGTACAAAATTCTCCTGATGATATCAATGTATATCTATCTAAACAATGGGCTAAATAGTTTTTTAGATCTATTTTTTTGTTATAATAATAATATCCTTCGTAATTCTTGTATAAATCTGATATATAATTAGCAAAAATGTCAAAATTATTTTTATTTATTAAGTTTATAGCATAAATTTTATTTTCATTATACCATGTAAATGCTAGCGAAAATAAAATTGATGATATAGCTATAAGCAATATATATTCTATATATAGAGACATGCCTTTCATAGTATATAAAGACTATTCGAAATTTAAAAATTATAATATTTTGCTAATTTATTCGTATTTCAAAGCAACCATTGGTTCTATTTTTGATGCCTTTATAGCTGGAATTGTCCCGGACAATATACCAACAATAAAAGGAAATATTAGAGAGAATAAAATTAATTCTAAGGTTATGTATGGTTTTAACCCGACATAGCCTTTAGATATTAATACTATAGATGAGGTATAAGACAAAAGAAATCCAAATATTATCCCAAAAATCCCACCAATTAATCCTATAAAACCAGATTCTAATAAAAATAATATAAGAACTTCTCTACTTTTCATTCCTATTGCCTTTAGTAAACCTATCTCTTTATATCTCTCTAATACGGAAGTATACATGGTATTTACAATATTTATAGCCGATATTATTATAGATATAAATGCTATTACCAATAAAAATAAAGACAAACTCCCAATTATTCTATTAGCAGTTTCTCCTATTGTTTTTGCAGATACTAGAGTATAGGTTTTTCCCTTTATAGAATTTATATAATTGCTTATAGATAAATATGCTAAATTATAGTCATAAGTAAAAACCATTAAATAATTATACTTTATTTCCCCGAATAACTTTATATACTCGCCTTCTGGAAAGATTATTTCATAATCCGAAATCCCTCCAGTTTGTTGTAATATCCCCACGACTTTACATTTTTTATTAAATACATTTATATAATCTCCAACATTTATTTTTTTAGATTCAGAATTTGCTAGGTTATATCCTATCGTAACTTCACAATTATTATTATTTTTTATGAATATTCCTTTATATAATCTATAATTTATATAATTTAAGTAATCAACATATTTTGGATTTATTACTAATACATAAGCGCCTATTTTTTCTTTTCCATATTCTAAAGTTGTAGTAGTACGATAAGCATGTACTACCCTCTCTATTCCTGGCATTTTTTCAATATCTTGTATAAATTTACTGTCAAAAGTCCCAGAAATCCTACCAAAAAAACTCACTGACGCACCAGGATATATAAATAATACTTTATCTCCAAAAGTACTTAATTCGCTTTGAATATAATGTTTTAATCCACTAGTCAAAGAAATTAGTGTGAATATAGTAGCTACTCCTATGGTAATTCCTAGAGAAGTTAAAAAAGTTCTTATTTTTTTAGTTTTTAAATACCTAATTATTAAAAACATGTAATCATTTATTCTCATACTTCTTTCTATTTTTTATAAAATAGAGTAAAATGCCAATCATTACCAAAATTATCAATAATATAATAAAGTTATAGTTATTTTCTGAACTTTTCTCATTAGAATTCATATATCCAAGATTCTTTAAAACGTTTTTATATTCAATTCTATATTCTCTATCAAATATATCACTGTAGTAGACTTCAGCATATATTTCAGTATTGGAATCACAAAACTTTATTGTAAATATAATAGAATCGGAATTCCCTGGATCTATCTCTCCAATATATCCTTGATTTGGCAAAATTAAACAATCTCCTTGACCATATAATTTTATATAAGTATTGTATGCTGGAGAATTTCCATAATTAAATATATTAAATATTAAAGTTCCAGAATTATAGTATCCCGATATTGTTATATTCGGATAAGAATTTATTTTTTGAATAATGTTTCCACTAATGTTATAGAGTACAGAGT
>DAIUEN010000024.1:0-9008 GCA_036845085.1 Candidatus Nanopusillus sp. | reverse complement strand
ATTCAGAATATAATATATCAGAATTAGAGCATATACCAGTTTATAAAAGAATAAAAGATATATCTCTTTATACATATAGAAAAAGTTTCAATTATTCAATATTAATATTTGATCCTAATCTCTCTGGAAATTACTCGGCTTCTATATTAAGTTTAACATTTAAAGCAAAATTATTACCGGTATGTTTCTATTATATAGGTGGTTGTATTAACTATTTATATTCTTCAAACGAAAGTCATTATGTAATATATAACAAACAATTAGAATACAAAATGTATCTACCCAGAGAAGAAACATTGATAATATATATAATAAATAATTCGGATAACTTTATTTCAATAGAAGAAGAAAATAAGAAAGTTATTCTTTCAGGAGATAGTGACAATATAAAAAAAGTAGCAGAAAAATTTGTTCTTATGTGGTATGGAATTATCAATAATTAAATCAATTTTAAATTATCAGTTTGGAAATAAAGTAGGAGATAAGATAATAGAAAAATATTCTAATGTAATTAAAATAGAAATTAGTAAAAATACTGGAAGAATCCGAAGAATTTATATAAATAATATATTACTTGGAACTATAGAACCAACAACCGGCTTCGTAATACTAACAAAATTTGGCGGAGAAATAATTAAAGAATTCTTAGAATATCCTAAATATCGAATAGTAATATCTGATGAAGCTAAAGAATTCGTAAAAAAGGGAAAATCCATATTTAACAAATTTGTTATTGACGTAGATCTAAATATATTACCAAGAGATATAGTTCTAATAGTAGATAAAGAAGATAATTTACTAGGAATAGGAGAAGCTGTTTTGTCAGGATTAGAAATAAAACAATTCAATAATGGGATTGCAGCAAAAATAAAAAATGTTTGAATATATTCTTAAAAAATATTTTAGAGATTTTATAGTAAAATATAAAAATAACGATATAATAAAGAAAGAATTGATACTATTGGTGTTTTTTTGGAATATGGCAATATATTCTATTCCCTTAGTCTTATTAGATAAGTACATCATAAAGGTACCTGAAATCTTCTTAAATTATTACTCGATATTTATAGCGAAGATATTAGATAAATTAAATATAATTTATCATCTGGAAAATAATATTATAAAAGTTAAAAACATAGATTTCTTAATTGAGCAAGAATGTATCGGACTAAAATCAATACTAGGAATGTTTGCACTAATATTTTCTACCCCCGTATATGACGTTAATAAAAAAATAATATATTCTGCTTTGTTTTTACCTATAGTTTATATACTTAATATAATCAGAATAGTATCATTTATTTATCTATACTACTATATTAATGCAGATGTTTACTTTATCCATGACATTTTATGGAGTTTTTTCAGCACTTTCTCTGTAATTTTTTTGTGGTTTATATTCTTTATAAAAAACAAAAATGATCTATTTATAAATAAAATTTAAAACTCTGACAAGATTTTTTCTATTTCTTCATAAAACTCTTTCGTAATTTTTTCTAATAAAATAACATCATCATTCTTTATATATAAACGTACATAATCTCCTACATTTAAATTTATATATTGAATATTTTTATCAAAACATTTAACTGTATCCTTAAATTTTATACAAATTTTATCTTTTTTTATCTCACTAACTATTCCGTAACAGATACCTTCCTTTAGATAATTGAAAGACTCAAATTCCATAAAATTTTTATTGGAAAAATATTTATATTATGAAAATGGAAGTAGAAAAATTAGACAATGGGATTACTTTATACAAAATACCAAATAATAATGCAAGAACAATAGGAATAGGAATTGGAGTTGAAATTGGATCAATATATGAAAATAAAGATATGAGAGGAATATCTCATTTACTAGAACATATGTCATTTAAGACAAATTATAAATATAGTTCAGAACAAATAAACTATGGATTAGAACTAAATGGTGGAATTTCTAATGCTTTTACTTCAGAAACTTTAACTGGGTATTTACTGGAAGTTTTACCAGAAGGATTCGAAAAAACACTAGATATATTATTTACTATATATAATAACAAAAAATATAGATTAGATGAATTTGAAAAAGAGAAGAAAGTTGTATTATCTGAAATAGAGAGATATGAAAATGATCCTGAAAGTTACCTAGAAATAAATATACCAAAATCTATATATGGAGAATCTGATTATGGAGATCCTATAGGAGGATATAGACACACTATAATCAACATTAATAAAGAAGACATCGAAAGATTTAAAGAAGATTATTACAATCCAGACAATACTTTTATAATAATTGAAGGTAATTTTTCTGATAAACATATTAAACTTGTAAAAGAATATTTTAGAAAATTAGATGGATCTTCTAAGAAAAAGAAAAATCCATCTAAGGATATTGGAAAAGACATAATAATCGATATGGATACTAGAAATCAAATATATTTTGCAATAAACAGATCTTACAATATAGACAATATATATAGTATAGATAGTTTATCTTTAATCCTATCGGGAGGTATTTCGTCAAAAATTTTCCAAATATTTAGAAATAAACATGGAATAGGATATCACATAAAATTAGAAATAGAATATACTTTTAAAGATGAACTTATATTTTCTTTAGTTATACCTGGATTTGAAAAAGAAAAAGAAAAAGAGGTTGAAAAAGCTATAAATGATTTAATAGAAAGTTATAGCAAAATAGAAAAAGAATATGTAGAAGGAAGAATATTAAGAGAAGATTTTATATTTAAAACAAAGATAGAAAATAATATATTTTCTAGATTATATAGAGACCTTTATCTTATCCACTTGTTAAATATAAATGTAGATGAATACCATAAAAGGTTGATAGAATTTACTAAACAGAATTACAGCGAATTATTAGAATACTTAGTAAAACTATTTGAAGATGGGAAAAAAGTAATTATATACCCTAAATAACAAAGGTTTCTATGATAGCAGCTAATACCAAAAGCACAATAGAAATTAAAAATAATAACATAGAATCTCCTATTACGTTTTCTAAGATTTCTTTATCTAAATTTTTTATTAGAGCTATAGAAAAAATTCCACCAGCTAGTGCTGCTAAAAAATAAGATAAAAATTCTAAAATACCATGTGGTAATATTAAAATCAGATTATATAACGGATATAAAAAATATTTATATAATATATCTGAACTGCTTACACTAGATGCTTTAATTCCTAGAAAAACACCTATTACAGAAGAGTTCCATAATAATAAATAAATAGAACCTGCTCCAAAAACAAAAGACATAAAGAAAAATAATAGTAAAACAAACATATTATTAATTAGTATATATGTAAAGACATTATTAGTATAAATTGCATTTCCTTCCATTAACATACTCAAATTTTCCTTCATGTTAATTATTGTTTGAGTCTGTCTAAAAAACATTTCCGGATATAATATATAGCCGATATAATATGCAAAAACTCCTGAAAAGAATATTATAAAGGAACAAATAATATAATCTCTGTATAGATGAAATATATTCTTACTTTTATGATATCTTTCAGAGATTTCTTCATCCATTTCTATAAGGGATACATATATTTGAGTAAGAGGAACTAATGATATAGTAATCGATAATAATCCACCAAATACTCCCTCTCCTTTAGATAGAAAAATAGAAAAAAGGATTATAAAGAAAGAAATTACAAATAATATATACGGATTTTTTATTCTTTTATATAGTATGTCATACATAATATAAATTCTTTTTCTATTTTATTTAAATTTGATGGTATTATAATACATAATGGAGGGTCTAGGTCTATTTTTTTCAATAATTTTATTTTGCCAAAGTAGATCCTTTCATTCTTTCTATTTATATTACTACAGACGATAACCTCAGTATCCTCTGAAAATAAATTTTCTCTTTTTTTATCTATATCTAATAAAATATCTAGAGCTTCTGAGTGAGATAAAAATTTTCCTGTTTTTGGATCTAAATCTAGAAGCAGTAATGTATGATATCCATTTTTGTAATTTTTTACAATATGATCGTAGAAAGATTCTGAATAATGAAATGGTACTGATACTGTTCTTCCAAATTTATATAAAGAAATTCCTATTTTTCCAAGTTCATCAAATATAGAAGGAGCGTTAATAACTTTATATTCTATATTATTTTCTTTGCATAGTTTTAGAAAATATATGTGTGTTGTAGCATAAAGAGGACTACCAGATACTATAAGTAATATTTTTTTATTCCTATTAGATAATATTATTTCTTCTAATTTATTTTCTACAAAATCCCTATCAACCAACTCTATCTTATTATTATAGTTCTTTAAATAATCTAGTACTTCTCTATCTACAAAATTTGTATAGTATTCAAAAAACACAAAATCGGCGTCTTTTATATTTTTTATTAATCCAATAGGTATTTCATCAATATTATTACCAACTCCTGCGAGTATAAACATGTTATATTTCAAAGAATTTTTTTAGAGATTTTTCCTTTGAAGAAGTACCTATAATTTGATCTACTTTTAGTTTTAGAGATTCTAAGTAAGATTTAACATATTCGTCTAAATTAAGCTTTTCTGCTAACCATAAACTAAGATCTAAATACTTAGTTATTGAACCATAAGATACTGTAAAAACTAATTTTCCTCCACATACCTCACATTTTCCAGATAAAGGAACTCTCCTATATTTTTTATTACACTTAACACATCTAAATTCTTGTTCAGAAAACTTTCTTAAATTACCTTTTACATCTCTAGCAAAATGTAATTGTATTACTAATGAAGCTACTTTTACAGGATCTGAAGCTGCTAATAATTTAGCCACTTTTAACTCAGCATCTAATTTTTCCAACATATTATTTAGAGCTTTGTAAGAAGAAATTTTATTACCAGACTTACTAATAGATTTTATATCATGCATAAATCCCCAGTTATAATATTCTTCCTCCTTACCCAACCTCTCTTTCAATGTTTGTATTTTTACAGAATCTGGAGGTTTATAGTTTTGAGCTGCTTCATATAATTCTAGTGGATAGTTCCAAACAGTATCAAAATTGTGAACTTCGTCATCTACTTCTCCAGCTCTTACTTTTATTGTAATTGTCAAAGGAGCATCCATAGTTCCGCCCCTTTTTTCTGGTAAATATGATTTAGAAAAATTAATAAGAGCATCTAAAAGTAACATCCATCCACCTTCATCACCGTCACAATTTCTTCTAATTGCAGCATGCATCAACGGATGCATTAACAAAGCTTGAGTTCTAGAAAATCCAATTATTCTACCGACAGTTCCAGCTGAAGTATGTGGAGCTAATAAGATTATTAAATGTCCTACTAAATCTTCGGGCTTTGAGACATTGTAATATCTATTTAACCCATATAATCTTTCTAATTCTTCATCTATAAACTTAGTAGCATTAATTAAAGACAATAAAACCCCATTTTTCTTTATTTTACCACCTTTTTTAATTGGTCCTACAGTAGGTAAAATTACATCTTGTGGCTTTAGTTCCAATATCTGATCTTCGTTTTCTAAAGGATTTCCATATATATCTTTATCATATCCAAGTTCTCTTAGCTTCTCTATAGATACATATATAAGATCTTTTGGTTTGAAGTAAGTTATCGGAACTTCAATAGCATCAAACCTTATAGTACCATCTCTAAACACAAAAACTTTATATTTTGCCCTTAATATGCCTTTTTCTAATCTTTCAGGAGCTTTGTTTTTTGAAGATAAACCTTCAGGTCCTTTTATAATTTTTGGTAACTGTGATGGATCTAACTTTAAGTTCTTCATAGCACCTTCTATATATTTTTTAACATCTATCTCATATTTCCTATGCAAAATATTTCCATTTGGCATTAGCTTAGTTTTAGATCCACATATAATACATTTTTTGTATGGTACATAAATACCACACTTATAGCAATAATAGGATATCAGATCTGAAACTATTTTTCCTTTGTTCATAGATTCTATTAAGTTCCTCATCCTTCCCCCTTCTTTCCCCACAGGGAATAATACCATAATAGAACCCCTTAATTCTCTTATTTTAGCTTTTTCAGGTCTACCCATTCTAGCACCGATATATGTTCCAGCTTTATCTCTTATTACTACAGGACTTAATTTATTGACTAATGAAAGGCTGCTTTCTTCATTTTCAAATTTTAATTCTTTTTCAAGATATCCTAATTGTAAATATAATGCTGCTGAATTAGGATAAGATATTATAATTCGATCTTTATCTAACTTATGTTCTATATATATATTTTCTAATATTTCTTTTATGTAATCATCATTTTTTATTTCCATTTTCTTAGCTATTTTAAATTCTTTATCACCTATTTTAAATATTTTATATTCTACTTGAGAATTATTTCTAAGATATTCGTAAAGATCATAAAATTGTTTTCCAGTTATATTTTTCCAAAAAAATATATACTTAGGATGAAGAGGAACATCTAACAAAACAGATATTTTAAGAGCTTCTAAGAATTTTGGCTTATATAAAATTGGCTCTAATATATATTTTTCTAATCTTTTTATATCAATTTTTAAATATTCTGCTAATTTATCTAGATTTTTTACTTCAAATAATTTTCTTGGTTTATTAGGATTAAATTCTATATAATATTCTGGTACTTTTTCTCTTGCTTTTTTGTCTACTTCTAATATCCACCATTCTTCACAATATCCTGCAGGAACCAAAACATGTCCATTATCTAAAAAGTCTCCATAAGAAATTAGTATATCTCCTAAAAAAAGTATTTTTTCTACTTCTTTAT
Source organism: Candidatus Nanopusillus sp. (assembly GCA_036845085.1). Taxonomy (GTDB): domain Archaea; phylum Nanobdellota; class Nanobdellia; order Nanobdellales; family Nanobdellaceae; genus DAIUEN01. The sequence goes on along the minus strand of DAIUEN010000024.1, from coordinate 2,232 downwards.
TTTTAATTAATTTTTTTGCCATTCTTTCAGATTTTACTTTTACAACAGATTTATTTTTAAGTCTAACAACAGGTGGCTCTATAGTATCAGAAAAAGTTATTGCTGAAGCTTTTCCAGGTCTTTCAATTGCTATTTGAGTACCCCATGCTAAAAAATTATATGTAAGTATAGCAACTGCTGGATGAATAGATGTAGATTCATGACCGTTAGTTCTAGATTTTCCATATCTTAATCTAAAACCACCAACTGCAGATGGCAAAGAAAATATAGGCCTTCCAGCAGTCAATTGCTGTAGATATTTATAATTAGGTTTTAATAAATCATTTTGTCCAGACGATGAAGCATAAATTTTTTCCTGAAGTTTTTTGAAATCAGATAACCACTTCCAATCTTCTAGATTAAACTCTTTAGATATCGGTTCTAACTTTTTCCATATTTTTCCAGCTTTTTGACATAAACCTTCAGCTAGTACTAAAGCAACCCCACCTCTTATATAATTAGTTTCTATTCTTGGTAGATCTTTATAAGATGAAACTTCTACATCTTCAGTTGCTTCTCCATTTACTTCTACAGGAAGATGTCTTAAAACAAATTCTAATTCTTCTCTTTTTGGTATATATTGCAAGTGTGCTACTCTTTTATAATCATACACTTCTATTATATATCTTTGTATTTCTTCTTCTGTGGGATCCCAAGGATAATACCCAAACATTTTTCTAAGCATATCTGCAATTATAACTGAAAAAGCTGCGGGAGTACCACCAGCAGATCTAACAGGGCCTGCATAAAATATAGAAATATATTCCTTCCCGTCCATTCTCTTTTTTACTTCAACTTTTACAATACCTTCAGTAGGTGCTGCAACAACACCTAATGTATGGTAAGAAAAACTAGCCCTAAGCCCCAAATCGATTGCTTTAACTTTATCTTTTGTAATTTCATATACTTTTGTCGCTGTATATTCGGCAATCTTTAATATAGTAGAAAATGTAAGTGGCTTATATTTTTTTTCTATTTCTCTTATAGCGGCTGGTAAATTAATTTCTTTTATTATTGGATCTACGTTAGATAATAAGTTTTCTACTCTATCAGCCATATCTTCAGAGATTGGAATTTCAACATAATTTTCTGGATCTAAATCTTTTTTTCTTGCCTCTTCAGCAATTTTATAACATTCTAAAACTTTGTTTTTTATCTGAGAAAAATAATTATTGATATCCATAGAGGTTTATATAATAAAAAAATATAAAAAGTAAAATATCCTAATATTTAATGAAAAATAGATATAGAATAGGATATTACTACGAAAGAAAAACAAAAGAAATATTAGAAAAGGAAGGTTGGACTGTATGGAGAACGCCAGGATCTCATTCACCAGTAGATATAATAGCTATTAAAGATGATAATGGAATAGCAAGAATAAAGTTAATCCAAGTCAAAAAAGGAAATAACATAAAAGATTTGTCAGATATAAATGATTTTGAGATATATAAACTAAAAAAGTTTATAGAAAAATATAATAATACCGAAAATGTAGATATTGAACTTTGGATTTATGATGGAGAAGGACTAAAAAAATATGAACTAAAAAATTTACTAACAAATAAAAGTTAACTTTTACCATTATGTAATATAAAGAAATATTCATAGGGAATAGAAAATTCGTCTATTATTCTAAAATTTGTTTTATATTGTATAAATCTTTTAAATTTAAATATCCATGCTTTCCCAAGATTCTTTTTCTTTCCTATACTTTTCTGTGGAAAAGATACTATAAGATAATCAAAATTTAAATTCTTTATCAAATTTCTAGGAGCATAATAATCTACTTTCTCTAATAAAGGAAATGTTTTCCAAAAAAATATATAATGATAATGATCAAAAATTACTTTTTCGGGCTCTAATAAATCGATTACGTAACCATAGTTTTCAATACCAATCTCTTTTAATATTATAGAATTTATGTCTATTATTCTTTCTGATATATCTACAAAAAAATATTTATTCGGCTTTATATTAGAAAAATATATAGAAATTGGATTTAATCCAGAAGCTAAATCCATTATATTATCTGGTTTCTCTATAAATATTCTACTATAAATATCTTGATAGAAATTTAATCTTTCAGCAGTTGATCTTGACAACATTAAAAGTTCTATAACTTTTTGTTCTAAGGTTAAATCATTTGATAATAATATTCTATCTATATTTTTAATTTCTTTTGGCGTAAAT
>DAIUEN010000023.1:0-9047 GCA_036845085.1 Candidatus Nanopusillus sp. | reverse complement strand
AATTTATATAGGCTATCTATTTTTTCTGCAATCTCATTTAGAATCTTATAATCATTTTCATCAAATATTTTTCCACCCATAGTCTCCTGTATATTATATTCTTCCATTAACTCTTCTCTTTTTTTATTTAATATTATTTTAACAAATTTTTCGTGATCTCCATACTTTTTTGATATTTCTGGAAAATATAGCTCATACCACTCTCTAAATCTCTCCATAAATAAATTAATTATCTTATCTAAATCATCTAAAAATTCTATCGACTGTATTACTATTAAGTCTTTTGAAATTTTATCAGATATAGATTTCTTCAATACTAATAAAAACAAATCTAGATCATTCTTTATTTCAATGTAATCTAAAGCTTTTCTTATTAAGTTTGTGTCTTTAACATCAAATCCTAATATTTTATAATCCTTGAATTTTTCCCTAATTTTATCTATTTCTCCATTAAACAAACTTTTTATTTCATCATAACTAAAATTTGCTTTTTCTTTTTTTATTAGATTAAGATTCTCATCAAAATAGTATACATAATCATATCTTATTAGCACATACTGCATATAATTTAAATAAAAAAATTATTTATAAATTATAGCTTATTTTAAAATTTTTATTAATAGATTTATGTTTGGTGGTATCTGAAGTCTTAAGAAACTCTTAAAAAATCTTTCGTCATATGCTACATCAATAAATCTCCTATAAAGTCTTGCTTGATATGTTTCGTATATTTTAGTACCTCTCCTACCAAATGTTCTCATAGTAGGTACTCTCATAACTTTTGTTGGTAAATATATAGGTCCTTTTTTTTCTATCCCTAATTGTTCTACAATTTTTAATATTTCATTTGTGAATGAATTTAGTGCTTGTAAATTAGTACTCCACATTTTAATTCTTACCATCATTGTAAATATTTTGTTGTTATTAATTTTTATAAATTATATTACTTCTACAGGCTCTATCTTTAATATATAAAAGATTTTCTCTAATACCTTCTTAGTCAATAACACCAAAAGTAATCTGTGAGGATATTTATCTAATTCACTAATAATTGGAACACTTTGGTAAAATTCATTAAAAGATTTTACAAGATCTATTGTATATTTAACTAGGTCGTTTATATCTAAAGATTTTTCTACATCGTATAATACATCTTTAAACTGTAATATTTTTACTATTAATTTCTTTTCTAAATCATTTAATTCTGTAAAATACATTTTCTCAATTTTTGGAGCTTTTTTTAAAAGAGAATTTATTCTTGCATAAGTATATAAAAGATATATTCCATTTCCTTCTTCGAAATTTAATATTTTATCAAAATCAAATACTATTAAACTGTTTCTAGAATATTTTAATATTTCATATGATATAATAGAAATTGTTACCTTGTGACTTAATTCTTCTAATTTTTTTTCATCAAGATCTTTTAATCTTTCTTTCATCAAATTATAAACTTTTTGATATAATTTTTCATATAAATCATCTACATTTATATTTATACCTTTCCTTCCAGACATTCTTACAATATCTTCATCTATACCAAATATTTTTGCAGTATTCTTAGATAACATAACTAGTCCGTAAGAATAGTGAATATATTTTTTATTTACATTTAATTCTTCTATTATTTTTTTTATTATTAATTGAAGATATGTTTGTTCAAACCCTATAACATTTATAGATATATCACAAACTTCTGGAATAAAGTTTCCATTTATATTTATTTCATAAATATATTTAGAATTTGGCTGTAGTTTGTATTCTTTAAATTTTATGCTATCTTTAATAATTCCTAACTTCCAGAAAGCATATGCTATATCTTTAGCTAAGTATACAGATGTTCCATCAGACCTTATTAAAACTTTCTTTTTATCTTCATAGTTTTTGAATTCATCCCATCTATCTAAATCAATAACCCAACATCCTTTTTTCTCTCCTTCTGTTTCATATTTTATTAAATTCTTTTCTTTTAAAATCTCAAAGGCTTTATCAAATATATTATATTTTATTATATCTGATTCTCTTACAAATAAGTCGTAATACACATTAAATTTCCATAAGGTTTCTAATTGAGATTCTAATACATTATCTACAATTCTCTTAGCTAAGTCATATATTTCATTGTCTCCCTTTTCTATTTTATCATTTATGAAAGACTTGTATCTTTTTAAATCTGGAATTAGATCATATAATTTATTAACTATAACATAAATAAAATCCCCAATATAATGATCATATTTTTTTGGAACATCATATCCATATAGTTTCCTAATTGCATCAGTTCTTTCTTTTATAATTTCTAATATTTTTTTATCATATTCTTCTTTGTATATACTTTCTTTCTTTAAAAAATTGATTATATTTTCTTTAACTTTATTTATTTCAAATTCTTTTGGATCTTCTGGAAATTTTAATAAATATATTGCTAAGACTACATCTGAAACTTGCGCTCCAGTATCGTCTATATAATTTATAACATATGTCTTATAGTTTAGAGATTCATATAATCTATATATAGAATCTCCCAGAATAAAATTTCTTAAATGTCCTATATGTAATTGTTTATTTGGATTTGCAGAAGTATGTTCTATATAAATTACTTTATCTTTTTTTTCAAATATAAACAAATTCTCAATTTCATCTAATATTTTTCTAAAATCTAATTTTAAATTAAGATATCCATTAATAAATTTATATTCTAATACATAATCTTTTATTCTACTTATTATTTCATTTACTAATTCTTCGGCTTTTTTCCCTTTTTTTAGTTCTTTAAACAATTTTATGGATATATCATATTTTATTCCTCTAGGGGGCTCTGAATATTCTAAATCCAGATCATTTAAATATTTTTTCAGTAACCACATAATATTTAAAAATAAGAAAAGTTTTATAATACATTATGAAAAAATCAGATGTTTCAATGTCAACAATAATACTTCTTATTATTGCGATAATAATATTAATAGTTTCTGTTTATATTGTACTTAACTTAGAAAAAGGAGGATCTGGAGCTTCACAAAAATTATCTAACTTTACAAATGAAACTGTAAAGAATATTTCCAATAAAACTATGGAAATAATAGAATAGTATAAATCTAAATAATTTTTCAAGAATATTTATTAATGGCGAAGGTAGCACCTCCATTCGTAAAGTACATAATATATGCTACAATATATGTTGATGGTGTAGTAGAAAAACCGGATGTAATAGGAGCTATATTTGGACAAACAGAAGGACTATTGGGGCCAGAATTGGATCTTAGAGAATTACAAAGATCTGGAAAAATTGGGAGAATAAATGTAGAATTAAGGCATGAAGAAAACAAAACAATAGGAGAAATAATAATACCAACAAGTTTGAATAGATTTGAAACTACATTGATAGGAGCTGCATTAGAAACAGTAAATAGAGTAGGACCTGCACATGCAACGATTAAAGTATCAAAAATAGAGGATGTTAGAAAAACTAAAGTACAGTATATATTAGAAAGAGCAAAAGAATTGCTAAATAGATTAATAAATGAAGAACTACCAGACACTAAAGAACTTTTATTATATTTAGAATATTCTCAAAAAATGAAAACCTTAATTGAATATGGACCAGAAAAATTACCAGCAGGTCCTGATATTGATAGATCTGAAGAAATAATATTAGTAGAAGGAAGAGCAGATGTATTAAATCTATTAAAATATGGAATAACTAATGTAATTGCATTAAACGGATTAAATATACCAAAAACCATAGTTGAACTATCTAAAAAGAAAATTGTTACTGTATTTTTCGACGGAGATAGAGCTGGAGAACTACTTATAAAAGAAGCCATGTTAAATAACGTAGAAATTGATTATGTTGCTAGACCAGAACCAGGAAAAGAAGTTGAAGAACTATCGAGAAAAGAAATAATGACAGCCTTGAAGAATAGAATAGAGTTTAGCCAAGTTAAAAGTTATTATGAAAAACTGGAAGGAAGTATTGAAGATATATTTAGATTAAGAGAAGAAAAAAAGATAAAAGACAATGTACTATTAAAATTAAAGCCAATAATGGAAAATATTTTCAGAACAGAACAAGCAATATTATTAGATAGTAATTTTTCAATAATAAACAAATTACCAATAGACAAACTAAATATTAATATATTAAAAAATCCAAATGTAACTTATTTGGTTATGGATGGTATATTAACTAGAGAAATGCTAGAAGAAATCGAAAAACAGACAAATATAAAGTATATAATATGCTTAGGAACTGTACAGAAATCTAGCGATAAAGTAAAGATCTATACTCTAAGCGACTTAGACAAAGTTACTTAGTTTTTATATTTTTTACTTCATAATTTATTATTCCTATTATAGATTTATCATATATATCTTGATAATATAAAGTTATCATTAAACTACCGCCCAATTTTTTCCATTGTTCTATTACCGACTTCGTATTAAAATCTACAATATAATTATAAGATAATTCTATAGTAGAATTTGGTTTTATTTCATATATACTTCCAATAAAACTTCCAGATGTAACTATTGAAGAAGTTTTGTAAGAATTGATAAGACCTAAATATGTAAATGTTATTCCAACAGAATAATTATTCGGATTGTATATGTATATTTTCAGCTCATTATTATCAGAAACTATACTATATACTTGCAGATTATATATATTTAAAGGATTTACACTTTCTTTTTCTTTTAAAAAAGTTTTATATGAATAATATAATAAAATTGCTACAGGAAAAACAATTATAAAAAATATTACATTTATCAAAATTTTATTCTTATCCATTTATTATGATTACATTCGATAAATTAAAAAGATATCATGTTGAAAGACTAAAAAAAGCTATGGAAAGTGGAGAAGCAGACGAACCAATATATTATTTGTTAAATTATATTAACAGTTTGGATAACTATTTTACAACATCTTCTTGTGCTGGTAGGATAATATTGATAAAAATACCAGAATCTGGAAAGAAAAAAGATGCTAAGTTTTTATTTAAATCGCATTATCCAGTAAAGTTTGAAGAAATATATCAAAAATTATTAGAAGTCTATGATAAATATAAAGAAAAAATATATTTCAAACAAGAACCTTTAATATTACACATAGCAGCTAAAGATATAAATTCGGCAATTGTTATGTTAGATATAGCAAGAAAAGCTGGTTTTAAACATTCTGGAATTTTTTTAATAAAAGAAGAAAGAGTAATGTTGGAGGTTATAGGAAATGAAAAAATAGAAACAATTATAAGTAAAAATAAAAAATTATTAATAAGTGAGGAATATTTTAGAGAATTAGTAGAAGAAGCTAATAAAAAATTAATTAGAGTAATGGAAAATACAAGAAGATTTTATGATTTATTATTTTCTAATTTTAAGTAAAGGAATATTCTCAAACAATAAACTAAAATCTTTATATTCTAAAGATACTACTTCATTTCCATTAGAATCTAAACCTATTGTACAGTTATATAGAGTAAATAATAAATAATAATCATATAATTCTATTTCTGGCAATCCACCATCAGACAATCTTGCATATTTTATTGTATCTTCTTTATAATCTGTTAAAGTTATATTTTTTTCAATTAAATAATATTCTTTTACTTCCGTGAAGAAAATATTTTTTATAGTCTGATTAATTTCACCATAAGGACCTTCTAAGCATTTTTCTATGTCCTCAGATAAGGATACATAATTATCTTTATTTGCTAAAGATAAATTACATGAACCTAAATATGTCTCTAAATAAGAACAAGGTAAAATTATATCAATGTTAATATTGTCATTAAATATTTTATTTTTTGAATATATATTCAATAGAAATAGAGAATTAGACTTTGGAGATAACTTTACTTTTATATAATTACCATTTTCCATAATTTCATATTTTTCATAGTTATCTAGCAAAAATGAAAGATTTAATAAAGAAAGATTAAAGAGTGCAAAAGTATTGTTATATATTTGACCCAATAAGTAATTATAATATAATATATTCTCTATTAAATGATATTCTACATTTAAGTTAAAATATCTACTGAAGTATATATCTCTTTGGAAATTATATTCGTAATCACATTCAAATACACCTAAAGAATATTTGCATCCTTTATTTTTTATAGGTATACCATCTTCTTCAATTAGATTATTCATATTATTCAATTCTTGATTAATTTTGTTTAATAAAGAATTTATTCCATTAATTTTCGATAAATAATTATCCGTTGGCAACGGAGGAATACAAGGTTTATAAGTTACTTTTCCATTATCATAATCATATAAATAAATAATATAATTTTTTTTGCATTTTGGATAGCCGGATATTAAATCTGACCTATAAATACTTTCTAAATTATATTCATCTTTGGAAAATAAATTTGTTACTACATAATTTAAAAAATTATATCTTATTACAAAAGGCTGATATACAAAGATATAATAATAAGATATATGAGTATTTGCATAATCTTCAGCTAAATACTGAGCACTTTTATATACTAAATCATTAAACGTAGTAATATAATATATTCCAGCTACAGTTAATATAATAGATCCTATTACTAATAAAAGAGGAGCATATGATGACTTCATACTACTGGATGTACTTCATGGTATGTTCCACTAATATCAGCCCTTACTGCAACAAATATTGGAGGATATATCATAACTGGTGGGCATATTTGAATTTCCTTATCTTCACTTATTTTATAAGAAATGAATAATCTATTAACACATAAACCTACTGTATCATTTCCCAAATTTATACCAAAAATAACACTATTATTAATATAATGTGGTACTGTTGTATTATTAATAAGGATCTTAATTTTTTCTTTTACATATTTATCTTCATTTAAATAAGATCCCGCTAATAGATCTATAGCCACTATATAATAATTATCTACATAAATAGAAGACGACAAAAAAGAATTTCCTATTTTATATTCATATCCAATTTGCTGTAGTGATGAAATTGATCTCATATATCCAGAAGGATATACTATGTAGGATAGAAATACTAATATCATAAAAACTATAAATAATGCAGAAAATCCTACAGCTAAATAAAATGATAGTTGTCCCTTCATCTTATTTCTTCTAATTTACAATTCTTAACACTTCCCGATAATACATCACATTCCATCTTCATTTTCTTAGCATTGTATATATTCCCTATTCCTAAAGGATATAGAAACATTAAATGATTATTTTCATAATTAGTAACAAAAACTGGAAGGGCTTCTATACTTTGTAAAGTATACAAATTATATTGTGTAAATCCTTCTATATATATATTTTCCATAGATGATAATAACTTCTCAAAATTAAAAATACTTTCAGTAATATTTTCTTTATATTTCTTTAATATCTCAAATATTTCTGTAATGAGCTTTTCAGATAAATTTTTATTTCTCTCAAATATATTCAAAGATGTATTATTTATAATATAATGAACATATCGTGCTCCATATTCTAATGAGTTATATTCTATGTTTATAGGAGTATAAAAATAATAGTATGAGATATTATTTAGACTAAGTAAAAAGAAAAATGGTCTTATTTCAGATTCTAAAGACCAAAACTCTACTTCAACTTTTTTATCAGTAGATTCATTAGAAACTGTTACAGCAAAATTTCCTTTTAGAGAAGAATAGCATTTATCTATTTTTTCCTTATTTTCGTATATTGTTTTATTATCTGGCAAATAAAATAAATAGTATGGATTTCCAGTAGCTGAATATGTACAATAGTGTAATCTATCTGCATATAAACTTTGTACAAAGATTTGATAACTTTTTAGCGATTGTGCTTGAACTACTACTAATTGATAGAAAGATAAAATTATAAATAACTCTATTATGATTATTACTGAAGCTGAAATATATTCTATAATATCTTTTATAGATACGGATCTCATCTTGAATTCATTATAAATCCTACAATTATTTTTCCATTTTCTCTTTCACTAGAATCTTTTTCTTTTTTTAATATTAAATATGTTGGGTAATAGTATTTATTAGATTTTTCATCATAAAATCCTAAAGATATTCTCATAATATGTTTATCTTTTTCTGAATTTATTGGAGTATTTCCCTTATTTATATCGCATATAAATTCTGCTTTTTTCTCGTTACATCCATCTATTATATAGAAATTTTCATTAAAATATATTGGAAAAGTATAAATTGGAATATAATTAAAATAGATGTTTGGATTTTCATTTTTAAAGAATTCTGGCATATAGCATCCTTTAAATTCGTCATTTCTAGATGTGAGATAATCATATAATACTAAACTACTCCCTATTGCAAAATTTGCACCAAAAGCTAATAACATACCTCCAATTCCACCAAACATACCAATACCTCTCAATACAGAAGTTACAATTGTTTGTGTTGTAGTAACAGTAGTCATAGCTGCTGTTTGCAGTAAAGATTCTGGACTAAATGTATCAACTAAAGATCTTGTTAAGGCATCTGAAGCCTTTTGTTCGTAATAATATAAATAATTTTGGGAAAAAGTTAAAGATAAATCTGTAGCAACTAAAAATTTTGTTTCAGTAAATAGTTGTCTGTAATTATACTTAAATAAGTTTATAATTATATCTTTTCCGGTTTGGCCAGTAACTTTTAACGGTAGAAAAGTAGATATAGCCGCATCTATTGTCGAAGATAAAAGCTCTTGCCATAGATCTTTAGTAATGCAGTATCCGTACATTAAATAATAACCTTGAAAACCTTGAGATTTTTCCGGAGGTGATATTCTGAATTCAGCCCCTAAAACTGGTTGTGACTGGATATAAACTAGTTTTGTCATATTTCCTATGTTGGATGTAGAATATGTTAGAAATGCCGAAGTTTCTAGTAATAATAAAGGATTATTTACCCCAAATAGTTTAGCTGCTAAATAAGGTATATTAATAGCTATTAATATAACTAGAAATAGAAAAATTGTTGCTAAAATAGCTTCTAATATACTTTCGTTCATTTTTGTTCAATCAAAGGATATACTTCAACATCAATTTCAGCCGAATTACCTGT
>DAIUEN010000022.1:0-9353 GCA_036845085.1 Candidatus Nanopusillus sp. | reverse complement strand
TAGTTATATAATGTCTGGTCAGCTTAAAATAAAGGAAATTCTAAGAGATATAATAATTAACAAATATATAAAAGAAAATAAGGATCCTTTAGAATATATAATAGGACAAGAATTTGCAAAAAGACAACTTCTATCTTCTTTAATAGCAGGTAGAAATATTCTTATTATAGGACCTCCAGGTGTTGGAAAAACAACTTTAGCAAAAAATATAGCATCATTGTTACCTCCCATAAAATTTCCTAAAGGTATTCCTTTTTGGGCTTATCCTGAATTTCCATTTACTCCTGAAGAATATAGAAAAAAATGGGAAAACGGTGAATTTATTGAACTAAAAGGATCTGAAAGATTTATAAGGATACAAGGTTCTTATGATTTGACAATAGAAGATTTAATAGGAGACATAGATCCTTCTAAGGCAATGAAGTATGGTATACATTCTATAGAATCTTTTGTTCCTGGAAAAATATTTAGAGCTCATCATGGGGTTTTGTTTTTTGATGAAATAAATAGGGCTCCACCAAAGGTTCAGAATGCTTTGTTACAGTTATTAGAAGAGAATAGGATTACAATAGGACCATACGAATTTGAAATACCTTTAGATATAATATTTATAGCTACAATGAATCCAGAATCATATTATGCTACCGAGAAGCTTTCTGATGTATTACTAGATAGGTTTGATATAATAGTATTAGATTATCCTAAAAGTATAGATGAGGAGAAAAAAATAATTATTAAGTATGGAAAACATATGATTGATTTTCCGGAAAATTTATTGGATTTATTTTTAGGATTTATTTTCGAGTTGAGAGCTGATGAGAGGTTAGAAAAAAAGCCATCTGTTAGAGCAAGTATTGGAATATATGAAAAAGCTCAGTCATTAGCTGTTATTGATAATAAAAGTAGTGTAGAGATTCAACATATATATGAAGCAGTTTTATCAGTTTTAATACATAGAATACGTTTAAAACCATCTTATAGAGTTGAAATTAGTGAGGAGGACTTTGTTAAGAATACTTGGAATAATTACCTATTAAAAAGCGGGTTTCGGAGTTGGAGTAAATAATAAATTAGAAAGAGAGGGAGAAATATTTAAAGATAAAATACCGGAGAATAAGATAAAAGAAAAAGATTTATATGAATTTATAGATAAAATGATCAAAGAAGGATGTCCATATTTTGATGTAGAAAAAATGTTAAATGAAAGAGATAAATACTCCAATTTTATATCAAAGTTTACAGATTTTGATGAACAGAGAATAAAGGAAGATAAGTCTGATAGATTCAATAGAGAACTAAAAAAGGCTCTAGAAAAAATAAAAAAGATTCTTATTGATGAAAAATATATAAATGAAAATGGGGAATTTACCGAAAAAAGTATAAAACTTTATGCAAAGAAAATAATAGGAAATTATGAGAAAGAAATTATAGGAATTCATGAATATGGAAAATTTTTATCTTATCGGCTTGGTAAAGATGAAGAATTTTATTCTAAGAAATTTAGTATAGGGGATAAATATTCAGAGATAAGTGTAAAGAAAAGTATACTAAATAGTATAAGAAAAGGAAGAATAGAGTTTTATGTTGATAAAAATAGAGAAGCGAAAGGAGGGAAATATATTATATTATTAGACATCTCTGGGAGTATGATAAAAGAAAAAATATATGAAGCAAAAAAAGCATTAATAGTAGTAGGGGAAAAAATAATAGAAGATGGTAATATGTTGTCAATAATATTATATAATAATAAAGTAGTGAAGGTTTATGATAATATAAGAGGCATACTTGATGTATTTAAAGATATTTTGTTAATATATCCATATGGAAGTACAGATATTTCTATAGCAATAGAAGAAGCATCTAAATACATTGAAGAAAAGTCTCATATATTAATAATTACAGATGCATTGCCTACCTTTGGAGAAAAACCAGTAGAAAAGACTATAGAAACTGTAAAAAGAATTTCTGACAGAGCATATATATCTGTTGTTGGGATAAGATTAAATGAAGAAGGGGAAAAAATAGCTAGAGAGATTGTAAAGTATGGTAAAGGTAATCTTTTTTTAGTAAAAAATTATGAAGATATTGGAAAAATAGTTCTTTTAGATTATTATTTGTCAAAAATTAGATAATGTTTTTTAATATTTCTTCTTCTGGTTTATTTTCTCCTACGTATATTTTATATTTTCCGGATAATTTCTTCTTAGCTACTTCCAAGATATACTTTATTTTTTCTGTTAATTCTTGCCTATTGTAATATATGGATAATATAATGTCCTTATAGTATATCTGAGCTGCTCTATATGTTGGCTTTCCAAAAGAAAGTCTCATACCTTGAGAAATTCTATCAGCACCAGCTCCATATGCTAGGGGATGTTCTCTTATAACATGGTGAGGCCACTTCCTTATTATAAATAGGAATTCTTTAACATCTTTTTCAAGATATTTAGATAAATTTATTCTTACAGCTTCTAATGAATAATCTGATATTTGTATATTATATAGAGAAATTAAGTGCCCTGAATATTTCCATTGCTCTTTTGGTATATTTTTTAACCCCATTATATTTAACCTTAACCTAGATACTGGAGCTCCAGGTATTTTATTTAACTTTTTGCTATAAGAAAATCTAGTATATGGTAGTTCTATTTCTACAAACATTCTCCAAGGTCTCTTAGCCATTTTATATCATTCTTAGTAGTAAATCATTTATATCTTTGCCATAGTATCCATATGCCCCACCTAAGTTATAAGGCATTTTTATACCCTTTCTAGGAAATCCTTTAGATGGTGGTTTTAGTCTAAAGAAGGGCTTTATTCCTAAGTCTTCTAATTTTATTTCATTATTAAAATATTTTTCTATAAATTCTTCAATAGACAATCCTGTTTTTTCCTTTATGTATTTTTCTGTTATTCTTTTATTTCCTTTTAATCTTCCTCTTTTCAAAAGTAATAATTTAAATGTTTCTTTATTAATTTCTCCCCAAGCAACCCAAGGTTCTACTTTTTTTATCATTCCTAAAATTGAAGGATTTTTATCATATATTGCTGCTGTCATAGTTTTCCTTAGTCTTAATAAATATAAAGTATCTTTTATTTCTTTATCTGTTTTTACAACTCCTTTTATTCTTATCACTAGGACCTTTTCCACCATTATATTAATCCAACTTTTATTCCAGATATGGCCTTATACTCTTTATTTATTCTATAAGAAGTTGTTTGCTTAAGTGCATTATAAACAGCCATAGCAAAGTTTAGTCTTTTTCTAGTTTGTCCAAAAGATTTCATCCAAATATCTTTTATTCCTGCTAATCTTAAGATCTTTTTTATCTCATTTGGTGCTACAAGACCAACACCTCTAGGAGCTGGTAATAATATTACTTCTACTGAGCTAGATTTTCCATATACTTTAAAAGGAATTGAATGCGGAGTTCTACAAGAGCATTCCCAAGATCCACATCCTCTAGCTATTGGTATTATGTTTAATTTTGCATTTCTTAATGCTTTTTCTAGTGCTAATTGTTGATCTGCAGATTTTCCTATCCCGACCCCAACATATCCATTTTTATTTCCTACAACTGCTACAGCTTCCCATGATGTTTTATTCCCTTCTGCAGTTTTTCTTTGGGTCATTTTTAATATCTTTGGTCTTCTGTATTTTCCTTTAGATAAAGATAACCTTATATAATCGTGTTCTAAATCGGGTAATAAGAAGTCTACAATTTCAGCTTCCAATATTTTATATCCATGTAAAAATATTTGTTCTATTGATGTAATTTTGCCGGATTTTACAAGTTTTCCAAGTTCTGTTTTTGGATTCCATGATTCCGGATCAAATTTCTTTTTTTCTATTTTCTTTAATGCTTCTCTTTCTTTATCTTCGGATCCTCCATTTATATTTACTGCTACCATTTTCTTTTAGCTTTATAACTCCATCTATACATCCTAATTTTTGAGCTTTTTCCAAATCCACAGTGTGAACAGTATCCTTTATCTGGATTATATGTCTGTCTACCACATCTTCTACATATAACATGATTTGTCTTAGACCTTCCACCTAGTACAGTCATTGTAGATGTATTTATCAATAATATTTATAAGTATAGTAAATGGATGTTTCAATAATAATTCCTACATATAATGAAAGAGAAAATATACCAGAACTCATAGATAGGATAAAAAAAACTTTAGATGATAAAGGTATAAAATATGAGATAATTTTTGTTGATGATAACTCTGAAGATAAAACTTATGAGATAATAGAAGAATATTCTAGAATATACAATAACATTAAATTAATTAAAAGAAAAAAAAGATTAGGGCTAAATTCAGCTTTTATTGAAGGATATAAAAATTCTAAGGGAAAATATATAGTATTAATGGATGCTGATTTGCAACATCCTCCAGAATTATTGTATGAATTATATATTAAAGCTAGAGAAGGTTATGATATAGTTGTAGCTTCTAGATATATAGAAGGGGGTGAAATAGAAGAATGGAATTTATTTAGAAAGCTTATTTCTAAGATTTCAATACTAATATCTCATATTTTTTTGCCAAAGACTAGAAAAATAAAAGACGTAGTTTCTGGATATTTCTTAGTAAAAAGGGAATTATTAAAAAATTTTGAACTAACGGACAAAGAAGGATTCAAAATACTTTTAGAAATAATTGTAAAAACAGATTGGAATAAGATAGTGGAAATACCGTATAAATTTTCAAAAAGAAAATATGGTAAATCAAAATTGGGAATAAAGGAAGGAATAAGATACATATATCAAATATTTAATTTATCTATACTTAGTAGATTGACGAAATTTTCTATAGTTGGATTTTCAGGAACTTTAATAAATTTAATATTTTTGTATTTATTTTATAAAATATTAAAATTGGATTTTTATATGGCTAGTATATTGGCTTTTTTTATATCTGCTACTAATAATTTTATTTTAAATAATTTATGGACGTTTAGAGATATAAAATCTGAAGAAAAAAATATAGAAAAATATTTTAGATACATATATTTTACTTCTATTGGGACTATAATGCAATATATTACAGCTTTGATATTTTTTTATTATTTTGGGTTATTCTATATGCTTTCTCAAATTATTGGTATATTAGTAGGATTTTTATTTAATTTTACTATGAGTTATTTGTATGTATGGAAAACTAAAGATAAGGACTAATTTTTGAAAAAAGATAAAATTTTAGTTTGGGAACTGGATTTTATAGATTTTTTTAACTCTTCTATAGCTTTTTTAACTCTTTCTTCGCTAAAATCATGATCTTCAACTAATATTTTTATTATTTTTTCTTCATTAGGCTCTTTCCATTCAATATTAGTTATATCTTCAACTGGTGGATCTAAAAAGAATTCTTCTAGTTCTTTCCAATCTATATCTTTATAATATTTTTCCCAACCAATATATTTAAACAATTTTTCTGGATCGTTAGTATTTTTTACTAATTCATAGGCAGTTTTAATGCCAATACCTGGTATACCATCTGGATTATAATCTGTTCCTATTATAATAGCAAACCATATTAGCTTTCTAATATCATCGAACTTTAGAATTTTTAATACATCTTCTATATTTATTATCTCTGGTTTTATTTCTACTTCAACACCTTTAACCTTTCTTTTTCCAGAGATTGTAAGATTTCTTGCAATTCTTAAGCCACCAAATAATAAAGAATCATAATCTTGTGAACCAACATAATCTACTATACCTTTTTTTACCATATATGCGGCTTGTGCTTCTCCTTCGGAAGGAGCCTGTATCCAAGGAACACCCATAGCATCTAATAATTCTTTAGATTCTTCAACCATCTTTGGTGTTAATTTAGAAGTGCCGCTAGCATATTTTTTTAAGTCAGATTTTATTCCTAATTCTAATGCTTTTTTATATTTTTCTTCCATTTTTTTCTTTAATTCTTCTCTAATTTCTTGCTCTTTTCTTTTGAATTCTGGATGTTTTCCATCGAAAACATAAACTACTTTTATTCCAGCTTCTAATAAATTTTTTGTTCTATAAAATAATCCTGAGAGGTGAGAAGTTATATTACCTTTAGAATCCATTAATGGACTACCATCTTGTTGTCTTATTGCGGACAAAAATTGATATAAAGCATTAAATGCATCCAAAGCTACTTTTTTTCCTGAGAAAAAATTAAGTTCAACTTCTTTTATAGCTGGTTTAATCAACTCTCTTATTTCAGATAAACCCATTTTAAATATTTATTTAATATTATTTTAAATTTAATCTTAATTTTGGTTATACTTGAAGTATAATAACAAAATATTAAAATATATATTTCAATACTTTTAAATGGGGATATTTGACGAATTACGAGGTAACACTATAAAAGAAAAAAAAGAAATTGGAAAATGTTTTGTATGCAATAATCCAATTTATGAATATGAAAAATATAGAACTTTTACTAGAAACAATCAAAAATATTTAATACATATATCTTGTCTTAGGAAAGCAAAAAGAAAGCTAATAGGATATATAGAAGATGGAACTATAAATATAAGTGAGTTACAGAAAAAAAAATAAATAAAATTTAAATGCTTAACTAAAATTACTTTTTAATATTTTCTATAATGAAAAATTTTAATGAAGTGTTTGGAAGAAGCTATAAAATGTAATTGTATAATGGATCAAAAGTCTTCTGAAGATAAATATAAAAAAGCATTATATGAATTTCTTTCTTTATTTTATTTTGTTCAGAATGAAGATGGAAAACCTATCGATAAATCAATAGATAATTTTTTTAGGGTACTAGGAAGATATGAGATTACTCTATATTCTAGAGATGGTAATTGTAAGTGTGTTTTTAATTTTGAAATATCACAGGAATTGAAAGTACCCGAATCATGGTTTTCTGATTTATTAAGAGCTACTATTGGTTGTAAATATTGTATAGAAATTGAAAGATGGATATATTCTAGAGAAGGTTATTTAGGATTAGATTCTATTTTGGAAAATAAAGACTTTAAAAAATTTTTAATGGAATATATTGGATCTAAGTACGGAATTACTATTTTAATCGAAAAAAGAACTATTCAACAGTAATAATAAGTCTTTTATTATTTCTTCCTTTATTTTCTCTTTCTATAATCTTTATTTTTCCAACCTCCTTTGTAGATCTTACATGTGTTCCTCCATCTAATTGTAAATCAATATCTCCAATACCTACTACTCTTAAAACATCATATTTTTCATATCTTTTTTCATCCATTAGTCTTTTTAATTTTATATTTCTGTTTAATTCTTCTTTGCTTATAAAAGTTGCATATACTGAATAATTTTTTTCTACTATTTCATTAGCTTTTTCTTCTATTTTCTTTACTAAATTATCATCTAATTTATCTAAATTAAAGTCTATTCTTGCTTTATCTTCATATATTTGACTTCCAGTTATTTTTATATCTCCAAATAATTCATTTAATACTGCTGAAATTATATGTAAGGCTGTATGTAATCTCATAATTTTATATCTTCTATCCCAATCAATTTTTCCTTTAACAATTTCTCCTACTCTAAAGTCTGGTTCTTTCTCTAATAAGTGTAATATATTTCCTTTGTCATCGTAATAAGTATCTAAAACTCTAATACCATTTATTTCTCCTGTATCTCCGGGCTGACCTCCACTTCTAGCATAAAATGCTGTTCTATCTAAAATAACTTCTTTATCTCTTATTTCAATAACTTTTGCCTCAAATTCTTTTAAATACGGATCTCTCCAAAATAATTTTTCTGTCATTATAGTAAATTCTATTAAAAAATTAAAAGCTAGCATGTATACTTTATTCTCCTAATATAGTCACGAATATTTTTCTATCTCTTGGTTCAAATAATTCTATAAATATTATCCTTTGCCAAGTACCTAAAACTAAGTTTCCATCTTTTATAGGTATGTTTAATGATTGTGATAAAAGATTTGATTTTATATGCGCTGTTGCATTTATATTTCCTTCATAGTCGTGATGATATTTTTTATCTAGTGGTAAGATTCTATCAAAAAATTCTATAATATCTTTAAATATTGTTTTGTCATATTCTTGTATTATTAAACAGGCCGTATTATGCAAAGAAAATAAAGATAGAAGTCCGTTTTTTATTCCAGAATCTTTTAATATTTTCTTAATATCATCTGTTATATCTATGAAATCATATACGTGTTTTGTTTTTATTACTATCTCTTTTTGATATACTATCATAAATAATTATCATAACTTAAATTTAAGAACACATTCTTAGATCACGTACTGTATTTTTATCTGTAAGGCAAAACCACAGATATACTTTCTCTTATATCAGGACCTCTTTCAAAAACCAACACTGGTTTATTAGCAGTAATTTTTATTAATCCAAAAGAAGTTCCGCAAGAATATTCAACTTGCTGCCCTTTGTTTAATGTTGCTGTTGCTGAAATACAGCCACTAATATTAACATTTGTTCCGTCTTCACTTTCAATTATTCTTACAAATCTTTGATAATCATAAGAAACGCTACCAACTCTAAAAACGAAATAAGTTCCTGCACTTTTTCCAGTAATGCTTGGAATTTGTTCCGACCCTAAACAACAAAGATTCGCATCGGTATGAACAAGAACTGGTTTGTTTGAAGTAACTTTTACTTTTACATACTCGGGAGCCATGAATGAAAAAGATGTTATTTGCTGAACTCTTATATAATCCCCTTCATTTGCTAAAGTTCCGCTCCAATTTCCTATCCCAGTATCTAAATTCTCTATTGTTACATGTGTATTTGGATATAATGCAGAAACTACAGTAAAACCATGAGAATAGAAGTAGTAAATTTGAGTTCCATTTAGGAATGTTCTACCATAAATAATTGCATAGATATCATTATCTTCGAAGCCAAATTGAGCCGTGACTGGGTAAGTGGCGTTAATATAATAAAAGTCTGGAGATAAATTTCCAGAGAACCAACATTGACCCTCATTTAGTGTTCCAGACCAAAGATCAGTCAAATCAGATTTTTGAACTCTTATAAAGTTATTATTGTCATAGCTGCAAATCCATAAATGTCTAGGTACTCTAATCCAAATTTTATCTGTATAAACACTTGTAATATCATCATCACTCTCATGGGAAGGTTGGAGATTTTCATAAATAACAGAGATGGGTTTTGTTGAGTTTATGAAATATGGATAATTTGAATTGCAATAATATGAGTATTTTTCAAATCTGTTTAATGTTGTGTTGTTTACTAAATTCCAAGTATCGCTTCTGTAAATGGTTATTGTATTGTTATCATCATATGAAACTATTCTAAAATATACATCTTCTAAGCAAATCGAATAAAATTCTCTTCCAA
>DAIUEN010000021.1:0-9921 GCA_036845085.1 Candidatus Nanopusillus sp. | reverse complement strand
GGACTATATACTTCGCTCTTATGCAATATGGTATAAGAAAAGATATGTGGTAAGAACAACCCAAAACCCAATAAAAACATTATTCTTCTTATGTTATCCATAATCATAAATATAAGAAAAAGTTTATAAAAATTAAATAAGATTACTCTAGCAGTTTATACCTTTCTAATACTCCTGGAAGATTAATTTTATTATCTTTCAAATCATAGTAATTTTCTAATATACATGCTAAGGTTCTTTGGACTGCAGTAAGAGTACAGTTTAAAGTATGTACATATTTTAGTTTGTTATCTTTATCTCTAAACCTAATATTACTTCGTCTAGATTGCCAATCTGTAACATTAGATCCCGAAATTACCTCTCTATACTTTTGTTGTCCTGGGAACCAACCTTCAATATCGTATTGCTTATAATTTCTTTTTCCCATATCCATAGAAGCAATAATTACTGTTCTATATGGTATATTTAATAGTTCTAGAAATTCTTGAGCATTTTTTATTAATTCTTGATGATATTTTTCAGAGTCTTCTGGTTTGCAAAATATATATTGTTCTACTTTATGAAATTGATGCAATCTAAATAGACCCTTAGTATCTTTTCCATGCGCTCCAGCTTCTTTTCTAAAACAAGGACTCCATCCAACAATTTTTATTGGTAGATCTTTTTCTTCTATTATTGAATCATAATATAATGCAGTAATAGGATGCTCTGCTGTACCTATGAGGTATAAATCTTCCCCCTCTATCTTATACATCATATCTGCAAAATCATCTATAGTAATTATTCCTTCTAATATAGATCCTTTTAACATATATGGTGGTATTACTAACTTATATCCTTTTTTAATCATAAATTTGATACCTTCTAAACTTAATCCTAAATCTAATAATCCTAACATACCGAACTCGAAGTAAAATCTAGAACCAGAAACTTCTCCAGCTTTATCAGAATCATATAAACCAAATTCTCTTAATAGATCATATTGGTGTTTGAATTCTTTATTTAAATATATATACGGAACTATTTTATCTTCGTTTAATTTCTCAAAATCTAATACATTATTATAATTTATTTCCCTAAATGTTGTTTCATAAGATAATATATAATATAATTCTTTTAATAATTCCTTATCTTTTATATATTTTTCATATTCTTTTTTATTTATAATTTCATTTAGTTCTACTATTTTCCATCCAAATTTTTCAGTTTGCTCTTTGAATAATTCTATATTATTTACTCTTGGAATACCCCAAAATCTAACTGGAGTGTTATTACTTTCATCTCCTATAGGTACATCTGGAGAAATAAGATTTGGAAACTTCCAAAGTAAACTTATCACCTCTTCATTTACCCGATTATATTCTAATTCTTTAAAATTAATTATATTATTTAATTCTGAAATATCATTTTTTAATTTTTCTAAAAAACTTTCATCTATATCTCCTTCGTGTATATCGTAGCCAATTTCTATCGCTTTATTAATAAAATCTATTCTTTGAATCTTTCCTTCTAAATATTGTTTTGCATATCCAAAAAGTTTTGAAAGTAAATTTTTTTTATGTTTCAGTCTATCTATTTCTTTCTGTAATTCCCTTCTTTTTTCATCAAGTTCTAAAGCTTTATCAATCAAAAAAGTATCTAAACCTCTCTTTTTAAAAGTCTCTTCATATATTTTCCTATTTTCCCTCAAGAAGTCTATGTCTACCGGAAACCCCATTTGACCGATATACCATTATATTATTATAAATCTTTCTTTTTTAAAGTTTTAATTAAATTTAAAATCTTTTTCTTTTAATCTATAATTTTATGGCTAAAGAATTAAAAAAATTATATTTAAGACCATGAAAGACAAAAGATTCCAATATGTAAGATGCTATTATTGTGGAAGAATGACGAGGCTAGACAAAGCAATAGTATTAAATATTAGCGCTAGATTGAAACCAGATGTTCCAGAAGGACAAGAACCAGCATTTATTATTACAAATCCTGTAAAAGTTTATATATGTCCTGCTTGTGCTAGATATAGAAATATATCTAAAAAAGATATACGAGATAGAATGAAAGAAAAAGATATATTGAAAAAGTTAGGAATAGAAATTTAATTGTTGTGGCAGTTATTGAAATAGATTTAGATGAACTTTACAAATTAGTTGGTAGAAATTTATCGGAAGAAGAACTTAAAAATATTTTACTAAACATCAAATGTGAACTAGAAGAAATAAAGAATAAAAAAGCCAAAATAGAAGTAAAAGATTTCTATAGAATAGACTTATATTCTACAGCAGGATTAGCTAGAGAATTAAAAGGATTGTTAAGTATAGAATCTGGAATTCCCAGATATAATGTATACGACTCTGACTACAAAATTTTTGTAGATCCAAAATTATCCAACATAAGACCCTATATTGTAGGTGCTGTAGTAAAAAATGTAAAATTAAATGATAATCTAGTTAAAGATATAATACAGCTACAAGAAAAAATATCCACATCTTTTGGAAGAAGAAGACAGAAAATTGCAATAGGATTGCACAATTTCGATTTAATAAAATTTCCTGTTTTTTATAAGGCGGTAAAACCAAATGAATATAAATTTACACCATTGAATTATGAAACAGAATTATATTTAGATGAAATTTTAGAAAAGACGAAAGCCGGTCAAGAATATGGATACCTTATAAAAGATAAAGAATATTATCCACTACTTTTAGATTCCAAGAATGAAGTTATTTCTATGCCTCCAGTAATAAATTCTAACAATATTGGAAAAATAACAACAGATAGTAAAAATATATTTATAGATGTATCTGGAACAGATTTGGAATCTTTATTAATAACTTTAAATGTTATTGTTACGACACTTGCAGATTATGGTGGAGAAATATATTCAGTAAGAATTATTTATTCGGATAAAGAAATTATAGCTCCTAAATTAGAAGTTATTAAGCGAGAATTTGACTATTTTAAAATAAAGAAATATTTAGGAATAAAAATTGAAGATAAAGAAATTATAGAATTGTTAAAGAAGAAAAGAATTAATGCTATTATCGAAAATGACAAAATGATTATAGGGTATCTAAATTATAGAAACGATATTATATCGGAATATGATATAATTGAAGAAATTCTCATAGCTTATGGATATAATAATATAGTTCCAAAAGTTCCAAATATATATACTAAAGGAAAATTAAGCAAAAGAAGAAAGCTAATAAATAAAATAAGAGATATTATGACAAACATGAAATGTATTGAAATATATACTCCAGTGTTATCAAAAAAATCTATAAATGAACTATTAAAAGAAGATAAAGAAATAGTAGAGATTATAAATCCTGTATCTTCAAATTATAATTCAGTAAGAATATCATTATTAACATCTTTTTTGCAATTATTATCAGAATCTAAAGAAATGAGATTTCCATCAAAAATATTTGAAGTTGGTAGAATAGCATATTTAGAAAATAATAAAATTATCGAAGAAGATTCTGTATTATACATATACTCTAATTACAAAGTTACATTTAGTGATGCTAAAAGCGTTTTAGAAAGATTATTTATAGAGTTAAATTTAGAATTTAAATTAGTAGATTCTAACTATAAATATTTAATAAGCGGAAGACAAGGAAGTATTTTTATAAATAGCGAAGTAGTTGGATGGATTGGTGAAATAAATCCAGAAATTTTAGAAATATTGGACATAAAATATCCATTGGTTGGATTTGAAATTAGCCTAACTAAACTTTTGAAATATTATAATGATATCTGAAACCGAATATATTATATTAAAATTGCTTTCTGAAGAAAATAAATATTTAAGTATAAAAGAAATCTCCACTAAAACCAATATAGATGAATATAAAATATTAAGAGCTTTAGGTTTCTTAAAAGAAAAGAAATTAATTGAACTAAAAGAAGAAAGAATAAAAAGATATATATTAACAAATCTTGGAGAAGAATATATTAAAAAGGGATTACCAGAAAAAAGACTATTAGAATATATAAAAGAAAGAAAAGAGGTGGGATTGGAAGAATTGAAAAAAATATTTAAATCGGATGAACTAAACTTTGCATTAGGATATTTAAGAAAAAATGGCGGAGTAAAAATAGAAAATGGAAAAGTAATATATATAAAAGATGTAGAAATAAAACAAGAAGTTCTAAATAAAATAAAGGATGGTAAATATAATGAAGATGAGATAAAAGAATTTATAAACAGAAAAAACATAGTAGACATAAAAGAAGAAGTGATGTATTATGCTAAAATTTCCGAAGATGGACTTAAATTTTTATCATCATATAATCCAGAAGATTATATAAAAGAATACAACAGAGAAGTAATTGAAAAAAGATTATACAAAAATAAGAAATTTAAACCATATGATATACATATAAAAGTACCTCCAGAAGAAATCGGCAAAAAAAATAAATATTTATTATTTTTAGATAATATCAGAGAAGAACTTATATCGATGGGATTCGAAGAAATGGAAGATTATAATATGATTATATCTCATTTTTGGGACTTAGATTCTTTATTTGTGCCACAAGATCATCCAGCAGGAGATATATCTTTAATGGATGCATATTATATAAAAGGTATAGAAGTTTTGCCAGATTTTCCTGAAGATTTACTAGAAAGGGTTAAAAATACTCATATCAAATATTTTAGAATATTTGATGATAAAGCTGCATATAAACCAATGTTAATTTCTCATATTACTGCAATTTCAGCAAGGACTCTTTTAAAGGCAAAAAAACCAGGAAAATATTTTTTAATAGAAAAAGTGTTTAGATATGATACAATAGACGCGAAACACTTTATTGAATTTAATCAATTAGAAGGAATAATATTAGATGAAGATATAACATTTGTTGATTTATTAGGAATACTAAAAGATTTAATAGTAAATGTAGTAAAAGCAAAGAATGTTAAGTTTTATCCAGCATTCTTTCCATTTACAGAACCGTCTGTAGAAATATATGCTGAACATAAGGAATTAGGATGGATAGAAGTAGGTGGTGCAGGAGTATTTAGAGAAGAATTATTAAAACCTTTTAATATAAATTACCCTGTTCTTGCGTGGGGAATAGGTATCGATAGGTTAGCAATGATATCATTAAATATTAAAGACATAAGAGAACTTCATACGAGAGATTTAAATTTAAAAGATATTTAAAAATAATAATTATTATGAATAATCTAACAGAAATTATCTTGGACTTTTCTAAAGATTTGATCGAGAAAGTAGATGGAATAGTAAAATCTATTATCTTATTTGGATCTTATGCTGAAAATAAAGATAAAGAAAAATCTGATATTGATGTTTTAATATTAGTTGATGATGTTTATGCTGAAAATGCAAACATATCTATACAGTTTTATTTAGATAATCTTAATAAAGTGTTATCTAATGAAAAATATAGAAAAATACACCCAACTACAATAACCTTATCAAAATTCTGGGAAATGTTATATTATGGAGATCCTCTTATACTGAAGATATTAAAATCTGGAAAGCCAATAATAGATCCAATGGGAATGTTTAAATCTTTCCAACTTTTATTAGAAAAAGGAATTATTAGAAATACTCCTGAATCTTTGCACATAATAAAAAAGAGAATAGAATATCATGAGAATCTATATGATTTGTACATAAAAAAAGCTTTAGAATCTATTTTAAATATTGTTGTTGACTCTTCTCACTATTTCTTTTCTTCTATAAATCAAGAACCTATTGGTGTAGACGAAATTCCGATAAAATTAGAAGAAAATAGGAAAAAATATAAGATTCCTAAAAAAATAATAGATATTTTCATAGAAATATACAACTACGTAAAAAAAGTAGAATATAAAGAAATAACTAATATAGATTTAAATGATATAAAAGAGCTCCACGCTAAAGCTATAGAATATAAAAAGTTCTTTATAGATCTCGTTGATAAAATAAACAAAAAGTAAAATGGAATATACACTAATAGGCTTTGGAGCCGAAGCCAAAATATTTTTAGTTAAATCCAACCAAAAAGTTGATAATAAATATTTATTTACATTTGATCATAAAGCACTAAAAAATCTTGCAGAGTTAGATATACCTAAAGATTACCATATAAAAATAGAATATGAAAAAGAAAATTTGATTTTAAAAATAAGATTTATGAAAAGATATAGACATTATCTAATAGACAAACAATTTAGAAAATATAGAACAAGAATTGAAAAAAAAATTCTGGAAAAATTATATACAATTATAAATGTACCGAAAGTTATATACTCTGATGAGGATTATGGAATACTGATTATGGAATATATAGAGGGAGAAAAATTATCTAATATTATAGAACAATTAGACGACAAAAACATCAGAAACATATTATTCGAAATTGGAAAATATGTTGGTATTATGCATAATAATGATATAATTCATTATGATCTTACAACTTCTAATATGATAATTAATAATAATAATATATATTTTATTGACTTTGGTCTAAGCTTTATATCATCTAGAATCGAAGATAAGGCTGTAGATATACATATATTTAAAGAATCATACGAATCTAAACATTGGAGAATATTAGAATACTTTAATTCATTTTTTGAGGGATACGTTAGTTCTTACGAAAAAGCAAAAGAAGTACTAAAAAGATTAAAGATTGTGGAAAATAGGGGAAGATATAAAAATATCTTATATTGATTATCTATATTAAATATCTTATGTTTATATATTAGTAAGATGTTTAGTAATATATGGCACGATACATATGCCCAATGTGTCACGAAGATACAATAGTACCACTATATCCAAATGCTAATGTATGGACTTGTGGAAAATGTGGATATATAGGGCAACCACATATAGTCTCGGAGAAAGTAGAATATTTATGGAATAATTTTGAAAATATAGAAAATTTAAAAATAGCTAAAGGCAAAATTTAAAATATTTTATATTTTTCAATTTTTATAACAAATAAAATTAATGTATGATTTTGCCTATCCAAAAGACAACGAAGAAAAATTATTATTAGAATATTATAAAAACAAAATAAAAAATGTTGTTTTGTGTTATGAAGTTTTTGATAAAGAAGATCTAAGCATATTTAAACTAAATAATATGATATATTTTAAAAGATTAAATGTCTTTTATTGCGCTATTGTAAATAATGAAGATCCAAAAAAAAGTTTAGAGATATCTAATGAATTATTTTATTCCGAAAAATATTACAATGATCTAATATTCATAAGGGGTAGAGATCTTAATTTTAATGAATATATATCAAGGAAATATTTCTATAACGGAGTATATGATTTTGTTTCTATAGATAAAAAATATAAATTCAATGGTTTAAGTTATAAATCTATAAAGATTATGAAAAATAATAAATTATCTTTCCTTTTTTCTATAAGTAACATAAAAAAAGATATATCAAAATTTTATGCTATTAAAGAATTTATTAAATTTGGAGTAAAAAAAGATCTAAAATTAATAATAGGTTCTTTTGCTTCAAAAGGATATGAAGTACCAGATAGGTATCAAATATTATCTTTTTATAAAATATTAAAGATACCATGGAGTATAAAATATATGGAAAAAATTTTATTTGAACAAATCGAAAGAACTAGACTTGCAAAAAAGAGAGATTATTTCACAAAAGGATTTTATATAATATCATATCCCTATCAAGATTGTAGAGAATTTTAAGTAACATTAAAACATTTCATAATACCTAGCGAATATATACAAAACCTCGATATATTATCAGAGTACGGTATATAAATTGTAAAATCTGTCCAGGGATTAACTAAACTTTTATTATATGCACTAAAAGTAACATTAAACCTGTAATAGTTATCATTCAATATATAATAGACTTTATTTAAATCTAATTTGCAAACAGGATTTGTATAATTAAATCTTATAATTAAATGTGTTGTATTTCTAGATATATTTTGTATATTTAAGTAATATATATTGTTAGTTGGCATTGGATATTTTAAATCTACGGATTTAATTATTCCTACTAAACAACCAGAATTTATATCATAGCTAAGAGATATATCGCTTTCTGAAAATAATAGTTTCATGTTTTTTAAAGTTTTTTCATCTATAGTAAAAATAGAATTATTATTAAAATATATATAAGTTACTGGACTACCATTTTTCCATATAGAAATGTTAAACTTTGGATTATATGCTAAATATCCATTAAATAAGCATAAATCACTATATAAATATTGTTTGCTTTCCGATTCTGAAACATAGAAAGATACTTCAGATATTGAAGTATAAACAGGTAAATAGTTAAAATTGTAGTCTAATACAATTACTTTAGTATCTTTGAAATAATTTGGAATCTTTATTAGATTATGAGAACAATTATATACAACAGAAATTGGTATTACAGTCGACCCGTAGAGATTTAAATAATTTTGAAATATATCATTTAATCCTAATAAAATGTGTATCATTCCATATGAAGAATAAACTGTGTAATACTTCTGTAATTCTTTTTCGAATAGTGATA
This sequence comes from Candidatus Nanopusillus sp., assembly GCA_036845085.1. GTDB lineage: Archaea > Nanobdellota > Nanobdellia > Nanobdellales > Nanobdellaceae > DAIUEN01. Next base: position 1,398 of record DAIUEN010000021.1, on the reverse strand, counting down.
AATTATATATTAAAAAATATATAGATAGAAGTATTACTATAGCAGTATATAGATATAGCTGGCTACGAAACATAAGTAGTTATTCTACTAAAACCTGCGCCATATAAGAAGAATGTCTCCCCAGTATGATCAGATGGTTTTGGAACAGGCAAATTACTAAAATATCTCCAAAAAGGATAATAAAATACTGGCACAAACTCTTTATAGTACCTTGCATTAATAGGATAACAATTATTTTTACTAATATTAGATCCTACAACATTTATTTGATAATTTGGTGGGATATTATAATAAACAATAATACTAGCTTGTGGTGGATATGTTTTTATTTTTTGTGGATTATTATACGCTTTTAAACTTAAATTTTGATTTATGGGTGAATACAATATTCCTGAATATGGATCATAATCCATCGCATTATAATAAATGACTGGATCATAATATAGAAGATTTTTAGAATAATATAAATTAATTATGTCATTCATAGAAAGGACCTTATTATAAAATGCCAATTCATATATCTTTCCCTTAAAACTACAAATAGTATATCCAATCCCGCCAACTAAAATGTCCATATTCAAAGAACAATTAATATTTAGAGGTGATAGTATCCATGATTTATAGTTTTCTATTTGTCCATAATATATACCATATTCGTCTACAAATCCACCATAAAATTTTCCATCAGAAGAATTATATATCCAAAAAGCCATTATTGTCTGATTAAAAGGTAATGTATAATTATTTAAAATTCCTATTGCATGGGAAATATCTATTCCAAGGTAATATTTATTATTATTTGGGATTATAATTGGCCTAAATGTAGAACCATTTGTATCTAAAGGTGTATTAACATATTGATGTCTTAATGCTGAAATATAATTTTCTCCATCAGCACATGATGAATAATAATAATCATTGATTTCTATCCAAGCTACAGCAGTTATATTAATATTCCCACAAAGAGAAGGAGGATAATTACTACTGCTTGTTAAATTAAAAAATTCTTGTCCTGTATTAAATTTTATGGCATAAGAATTATTTAAGCATTGGCTAGATATATAAATTGTTTGCCATCCTATAGGATTTAATATATATTCTGATTCGTTAGATGGAATATAATTTAAAAATGAATATCTATTTTTATATAAATTTTTTAAGAAATTTTGATCACTGGTAAATCTTAAAACTATAAATATAGGTCCCAAGTAATTACTTAAATTTAGAGAGATATTTAATATTGGATAAAATGATGTACCGCTATAGTTATAGCTTACATTTAAATAATTTATTGAAATAGGCACCATATATTTATTATATACATATATTGAATAAGGATCTAAGTAATATCCGTTCATATTAACAAATTTGAGAGATATATTATTTGAACTATAATAG
>DAIUEN010000020.1:0-10862 GCA_036845085.1 Candidatus Nanopusillus sp. | reverse complement strand
ATGCAAATTATAGAGTTATTAATGTAGATAAAGAAAAAATTTTTTACTTGTCTGAAAATATAAGTAAAATAGAACTAAATATGGAAGATGGATACTATATCATAAAAGATGGAAATGATTTTTTGGGAAGTGCAATAGTAAAAAACAAAGAATTAAAAGATTACATTCCAAAAGATAGAAAAATCAAACTCTAACTTTTTATTTGTATAGGAGATAATCCGCTTACTACATTTACAAAGAAATAATTAACTACTAAATATAATAGAGATGCTATTACCATCATTATTGCAAGATCTTTAAAAATACCTAGTTTAGAGGTACCTTCTATATTTTTTAAAGATAAAGATAATACTATAGCCTTTATTATAACCAATAAAGATATATATAGTTGTAGTATATCAAATGAAATATTAATAAAATATAAATTTACTACAAGACCTAGAGTTTCTACTGCTTGTAGTGCGGTTGCTATAGATTTAAATAGGTCATTCATAATTAACATTATATGATATATTACAAATAGAACTGAGGAAAAAGCGACAAATGTTCCATAAAAAAATCCTTTTGTATTTGATATAAATTGCGCTTTTGTATTTCTCAATTCGTTAATTTTTATTAAAACTTTGTATAGCATGTCTCCTGCCTTCCTAGAATCTCCGCTATATTCTAATACTTTTTCGAATACTCTTATTATTTTATCTGCAGTATTACTCCCCAATTCGCTAATAAAATAGTACCAAGAATTTTGGTAATCTTTTGATATAACTATCCTTTTGTATAATCTTTCAATATCTTCATTTAAGCTTCCAAAATCATGTATTCTTACATTATCTATTATTTTAGTCTGATTACTGCCATATATCTCAGAATATCCTATTATAGAAGAGAAAAATTCTGGTAATACCAGTTCTTTATTCTTTAGCTTATTTTCAAGTAATGAAATTCTGTAACTTATATAACTCATAGGTAAAACTCCTAGCGCGAAAGCCGCTATTATTGGAAGATCTTTAGAGAATAATATTGTAAGTAAAATACTTATGGGTAGTATAATATATAAAAAATAGTACACTCTTTTATATTCTAATGGTTTATCTTTATTTTTAACCCATAAACTATCATCAATTATATAATACTTCGAGATATAATATATCAAAATGTTCGAAGCAATAAATATTATAAAGAAGTCCAAAAGTAGGTATATGATATTTATATCTAAAAAAAATGGTATAAAAAATATTGTAGCTAACGCAAAAGCTAATGAAGACGACAAAGATAAAACTACTTCCTGTAGTAATCTTATATTTTCTATACTTTTTTTGTAATTAGTTTCATAAATTGATATTTGATTTTCAAACTCTCTATACAAGAATTCCGATATATCTTCTCCTATTTCTATAGCGGTAGCAAGTTTTTCTATAAAATCTCTAAAATTAGTTTTAGGTATATAATTTTTTATATATCTAATAGCTTCTGGATAAGTATATTTATATTTATCACTTATTTCGACAATTTTTTTCATTATTTTGTTAATTGCTTTAAATCTATCTTCCTCTTCAGTAGCTATTTGAAATAGTCTTCTGATATTGGTCGTAGCATATGATAGAGCATATAAATATGTTATATAAAATAGTAAGTCTTTATCTAATTCATATTTTAACTTATAATATTGTATAACTAAAACATCTATTACTGCTATTATCGCAGCAAAATATAAAACTGGATAATATATCTTGAGAGTTGGTATGTAGATTCCGATAACTATTGTCAAACTTATAATAGAAATATATATTATTAATATAGTTCTAAAACTTTCTCTTAATATGGTAATCCATGCTTTGTTCATAAACTAAATATAAGATTGTTACCATATAAAGTTTAAATAACTTTTACTAAAAAGATATTCCCATGGACCATGCGATTGTTTATGATAAAGAAGGAAAAAAACTTAAGGAAATAGAATTACCAATACATTTTAAGGAATCAGTTAGGGAAGATATTATATGGAAAGCATTTAGGGTTTACATGTTTAACTCAAGACAACCATATGGCTCTTATAAATATGCCGGTCTAGAAGCTTCTGCTTGGACATCAAAGAGGAGAAGATCTTATAGAACTTCATATGGTAGAGGGATTTCAAGAGTTCCTAGGTCTATATTTGCTAGAGTTTCTGGAGGTTTTATTTGGGTAGCTAGAGTAATTCCTAACGCTGTAAAAGGTAGAAGGGCCCATCCACCAAAACCAGAAAAAGACTGGAGTAGGAAAATAAATAAAAAGGAAAAGTTATTAGCTATAAGATCTGCAATTTCTGCATCATCTAATATTTATTACATTACTAAAAGATATACTAAATCTTTTGAATATCTAAAACCTGCTATAGATTCTTACGGATTACCTATAATTATTTCGGGATTAGAAGATCTAAAAAAAGCGAGAGAATTCGAAAAAGTTTTAGAAAAATTTAAATTAATAGATTTTATAGAATATGTTAAAGAAAATAAAAAGAATAATGCTGGTAAAGGTAAAATGAGGGGTAGACGTATAAAAAAATATAGGGGAATTTTAATGGTTTTGTCTATAGACTCTAAAGTAAAAGATATATCTATCGACGGATTAGAAATAACTTCTGTAGATAATTTAAATATTGACAAACTAGCTCCTGGTGGAAAGGCAGGAAGATTTATAATATGGAGTGAAAAGGCCATAGAAGATTTAAGAAACTTTTATATTTAAAATAAAGAATGGAACTTAAAGATGTAATATTATATGCTGAATTATCGGATAAGAATCTTAGGTTGTTAGATAAAGAAAATAAAGTAGTTTTTATAGTAAATAGAAAATCAAATAAAAAGGAAATAAAAGAAGCTGTTGAAAAAATATTTAATGTTAAAGTAGAAAAAGTGAATACACTAATACTGCCAGATGGGAGAAAAAAAGCGTATGTAAAGATAGATAAAAATTATAAGGCTCATGATGTATTATCTAAATTGGGTCTAATGTAAAATGGGTGGTAATACTTTACCACAACAAAGAAGGGGTAAGGGTAGTAAAGTATATGTTTCATTAGATTTTTACTCAGCAGGTGATTTATCTTTAAGAAAATATGATGATATAGAAAAGAATGATAAAATAAAAGGTGTAGTTGTTGATATAATAAAAGATAGAGCACATTTTGCCCCTCTTGCAAAAGTAAAGTTTGAAGATGGGTCTGAGATATTAATTCCTGCTGTAGAAGGAATATATGTTGGTAAAGAAATTTATTCTGGAATAAATGCTCCAATAGAAAATGGAAATATATTGCCTCTAATTAAAATTCCAGAAGGTAGTAAAATATGTATGATAGAAAAGTATCCTGGAGATGGGGGAAAATTTGTTAGGACTTCTGGTACAGCTGCCATACTAGTTCAAAAAACAGAAAATTATGCTATAGTTAAATTACCTTCTGGTAAAATAAAGAAAATAAATATATACTCTAGAGCAATTTTGGGAGTTGTTGCTGGTGGAGGAAGAGTTGATAAACCCTTTGTGAAAGCTGGAAACAAATATTACTACATGAAATCTAAACATAGATATTGGCCAGTTTCTAAACCAATAGCGAGAAATGCTGCAGATCATCCATTCGGAGGTAAGCATAAAAGAAATAAGGGTGGTATTACTCCATTACCAAAACATGGATATCCTATAAAATATGGTAAATATGGCTCAAGAAGAACTGGTAGGAGAGAAGGATCTTCAGATTAATGTTAAAATGGCCGAGACTTGGTTAATAGATCTCGAAGAATATATAAAATGTGGAGTTCATATAGGTACAAGAATAAAAAATAAAGATACTAGAAAATTTATTGCCAAGATAAGGCCAGACGGATTGGCTATAATAGATATAGTAAAAACAGATGAAAGATTAAGGTTAGCTGCAAAATTATTGTCTAAATATGAACCAAATGAAATATTGGTTGTTGGAAGAAGAGAAACTGCTAGGAAACCATTATTGATGTTTAGTAAGTTTACAAATATATTGACATATCCAAAGAGATATCCACCAGGATTATTGACTAACATATCTTTAGATAACTTTAGGGATGTTAAGGTAGTATTTGTTACAGATCCCATACTGGATATAAATGCTTTATACGATGCATATAGAGTTGGAAAACTCACAATAGCGTTGGTAGATACTAATAATTCTTTGAAATATATTGATTTTGCGATACCTGCTAATAATAGGGGTGCAAAATCGTTAGCTTTAATTTATTATCTATTGGCTAGAGAATATTTAAGATCTAAAGGTCTAATTCCTAAGAAAGCAGAGTTATCAGTATCTTATGAAGAATTTATCGAGGCTTCTTTAGAAGAAGAAGAATAAATTTTTAATTTATATTTAGTAACATTTATATATAATTAAATTTTTTATAATATTATGGCATTTGATTTTATTAAGAGAATACTTAATAGAGGAAAAGATGATCTAGATATATCAGAAGCTGATATTTTACCAACTCAACCACAGCCAGAAGCACCACCAATATACAATAATCAAACATCACAGCCTTTTATGTATAATAACTATATTCAACAAAACCAATTTCCACAAACTCCAGAACCTTCTTATATTAATCCTATGGCATTTCTGCCCCAAATGAATCAAACTAGAGAACAAAGCGACATAAATGTTATTAGTTTAAAATTAGATATAATATCAAATAAACTAGATAATATAATTACTTTGCTAAATGCTATAGTTCAATTACTGCAATATAGAAGATTTTGATGAATTTAAAAGAATTTTTTTATTTATACTTTATAGATCCATTAGTAAATTACAGATATCAGTATAATCTTTATAACACAATATTTTATTCTTTGTTGTATTTATTAATAATTTATCTAATTTATAAATATTTGGTAAAAACAAAAAAATTAGAAATAAACAAGTATACTATTATAATATTGATTCTTCTATCTTTAGTATTTATTATACCAAGAATACTAATGGACTTTTTATATTTGCAAAGATCTTATTTATTATATACTCCACTGTTAGAGGTATGGATACTACTTTTGTTATTATTAAGCATTTTATTCAGGAATAATACGAAATATTTAAAGTATTATATTTATTTATTAATGTCCATATTTCTTATAGAGGTCCTATCTTTGTTCATTTTTTATAGTATAAATATAATATTTTTCATCATTTTTTTAATAATTATTTCTCTAATTCTTTATTATTCGTATAAGGAAAATCTCTCTGCTTTAGTAATCTTGAGTTTATTTCTTGATTTGTTTAGTTCTATCTACATAGTTTACTTTATAGGATTGCCTTCAGAGCATGTGGTATTTAATTACTTTATTTTTAACATTAAAAAACCGGAATTATTTTTCATTATAAAATCAATTACTGTTCTCACTCTTCTATTATATCTTAAATATATTAATATAGAAAATGATTTAAAGAAGGTTTCATATATTGCTTTGTTTTATCTTATGTTTCTTCCATCTTTAAGAAATATTTTCTTAATAATATTACAATGAAGTATCGGGAAATATGGAAAACATATATGAAGGTGTTTGATAATAGTACTTTAAATATACTATATGAATTAGAACAAGATGGATACATAAGTGATTTATCTGTTATATCTGAAGGGAAAGAAGCTATTGTATTTAGATCTGGAAAATATGCAATTAAAATATATAAAGTTATGAACAGAAGCTATAAAGATCAAATAAATTACATAAAAAAAGATCCTAGATTTAGATCTTTTCCAAAAACAGTTATAGGCATTATTTATACATGGGTAAAAAAGGAATATATCAATTTAAGGAGAATGTATAAAAATTTAGTAAAAGTACCTATTCCATATACATATAAAGGGAACATTCTAGTAATGAAGTTTATTGGTGACGAAAATCCAGCACCTTTATTACATGATTATGGTTTTGATAATAAAGAGATATTCTATAAAATCTTAGAAGAATATAAAAAAATATATCAAAGAGCTAAATTGGTTCATGGAGATTTATCAGAATATAATATACTTATATATAAAGATGTGCCTTACATAATAGATGTCTCTCAAGCAATACCTACTAATTCACTTAGTGCTAAAGAGTTTTTGGATAGAGATATAAATAATATGCTTTCAATGGCTAGAAAATTTAAAATAAGCATTAATGAAGAAGAAATAAGACGAGAGATAGAATCATAGATATTTAATAAATATTTTTTTAATCTAATATTAAATGGATGCTAAATCTTTAGAATTACAAATACAAATCGAAGAACTAGAAAAATATGAAGGAAGAGGTACTGAATTAATATCTTATTATATTCCGGCTGGATATGACCTAGCAAAAATTTTGGAACATCTTAGTTATGAATATTCTACGGCACAAAATATAAAAGACAAAAATACACGTCAGCATGTCCTTGATGCTCTTGCTAAAGTAATAAATTATCTTAAAGGTTTAAAACAGTTACCAGAAAATGGATTAGTGGTATTTTGCGGTAATATATCTAAACAACAAGGAGAAACTGATATAAGATTATGGGCTATTGAACCGCCAGAGCCTTTAAATGTACGATTATACAGATGTGATTCAAAATTTGTTTTGGACCCTTTGAAGCAATTACTAATACCAAAAAAAGAATATGCACTAATAGTATTAGATAGAGGTGAAGCTACAATTGGTGTATTAAGAGGAAATAATCTTATTGTATTAGAAAATAAAGAATCTTGGGTACCTGGAAAAATGAGAGCCGGTGGACAGTCGGCATTAAGATTTCAAAGATTAATAGAACAAGATGTACATTTATGGCTAAAATATTTAGCTGATATGTTTAGAAAATATTTTGATAAAGAATTTGATAGAGTTGTTGGAATAATTATTGGAGGACCCGGTATGTTAAAAGAAAGATTTGCTAAAGAAGATTATTTACCATATCATTATAGACAGAAAATTATAGGAATATTTGATACGGCATATTCTAATGAACATGGCTTAAGGGAATTAGTTGAAAAGGCTAAAGATGTTTTGAAAGAAACAGAGTATATTAGAGAAGTGGAGTTAGTTAAGCTTTTTTTTGAACATTTAGCAAAAAATACTGGTTTAGCTGTATATGGAGAGGAAGATGTAGTAAAAGCTTTAAAAATGGGTGCTGTAGATACTTTGTTAATATCTGAAGATTACAAAGATAAATTAAAGGATTTTTTAGATGATATAAAAAATACTAATGCCAATATAGAAGTAATATCAAAAAATCATCCGGAAGGGGAACAGTTCTCAAATTTTAAAATTGGTGCTATATTGAGATTTAGAGTATTTTAAAATGGAATTTAATAATATTCTCAACCTTATAAAACCCACAGAAGAAGAAAGAAATAGAATTTATTCTATAATAAATGAATTTATAAAAATTTTAGGATTTGAAGGATTAGAGCCTTTTTTAGGTGGATCTTTTGCAAAAGATACTTGGCTAAGAACAGACTTTGATGTAGATTTGTTTTTGTTATTTGAAAACGAAAAAAATATGTCTGATGAAATTGAAAAAGTTTTAAAAAAGTACAATTTAAACTATGAAAGAATAAAAGGGTCTAGAGATTATTTTAAGGTTTTCTATAAAGGTTTAGAATTTGAAGTTGTTCCTGTATTAAAGATTAAAGATCCTTCTGAAGCTAAGAATAGTACAGATCTATCTATTTTTCACGTAAAATATATACTAGAGAAGATAAAAGAAAAGCCCGGAATAAATGACGAAATAAGGTTAATGAAAATTTTTGCTAAGAATATAGGAGTTTATGGAGCAGAATCTTATATAAGAGGATTTTCTGGATATGCATTAGAATTAATTGTGATATATTATGGGAGTTTTTACAATGCAATAAAAAATATATCTTATTGGAAACCAAAAGTAATTATTGACATAGAAAAATATTATAATAATTTTGAAGAAATTAAGAAAGTAATGTCTAAGGATAAAATAAAGTCTCCTATAATAATAGTAGATCCTACTAATAAATATAGGAATGTATCAGCTTCAGTTTCTATAGAAAAATTTTCTGAGTTTATATATTACTCTAAACTCTTTTTGAAAGACAATAATAAAGAAAAATATTTTTTGAATAAAATTAAGATAGATGAAGAAGATATTAAAAATAAGTCAAAGATTTATGAAGTATCTTTGATAAAATTAATAATTGAAGGGAAGTCTAATAATAGAGATATTAAAAATTCAAAAGCTCTACGATTGTTTAATGATATAACAAGATGGCTTAATTTCTGTGGATTTTATATATTTAATAGGTATATGTACTTTAGTGAAAATAAGTTATATGGATATATTTTAGTTTATCCTGATAAGTTGCCTAAATATTTTTTAAAGAAAGGTCCTTACGTTTGGAGTGAAAATCTTGAAGAATTTTTAAGTAAACATATAAATGAAGAAATAATAATTAAAAATGGGAGAGTTTATTCTATATCGCCTAGAAAGATTATTAATCTAGAAGATTGTATAAGTTATATATTGAATTCTTATAAAAAGTCTATTGAAGAAAGGGCTAATTACCTTAATATAGAGATAAATAATAGGGTTTTTGAAGTTAAAAATGAGTAAAATCTCTACTGGAGCTTATCCAATAGATAAATTGCTGGATGGAGGGTTAGAAAGTGATATTATCACTTCAATATATGGACCTTCTGCTTCTGGAAAAACAAATATAGCAATTATTACTGCAGTTAATATATCAAAAATTGGAAGAAATGTTATTTTTTTAGATACCGAAGGTGGATTTTCTTTTGAGAGAGTGAAACAGTTATCTGGGAATAATTTTGAAAATGTGCTAAAAAATATAATACTCTTTAAACCACTTACTTTTCTAGAGCAAAAGAAGTATATATTTAAGATAAAAGAGTTAGTTGATGATAATTATTCTAACATAGGAATTGTAATAATTGATTCTATTTCTATGTTGTACAGATTAGAACGTGGGGACAATGAAGCAAGAGAAGTTAATATTGAATTAGCAAAACAGCTACAAGTTTTGTCTGAAATAGCTAGAAAGTATGATATACCAGTTTTAGTGACAAATCAAGTATATTCGTTAATTGATGAAAGAGGAAAAATAGAAGTAGTAGGGGGAGATCTTATAAAATATTGGTCGAAATGTCTTATTGAGTTAAAAATACATGAAAATGGAATAAGGGAAGCTATATTAAGAAAGCATAGATATTTGCCAGAAAATTTATCTGTTAAGTTTAGGATAACAAGTAGCGGATTAGAAGAAATACAAAATGAGGATATAAAAATTTAAGTTTTAAATTTAGATAATATTTCTTCAGCTTCTTTTTTATCTAGTTTATTAGCTTTCCAACTAAATATAGTTTCTTTACCATATCTAGGAACTATATGTATATGAGCATGAAATATCTCTTGTCCAGCTGTTTTTCCGTTATTTACTATTATATTGTAATCCTGTGCTATAGATTTTTCAAATAATTTCAAAAATTTCTGAAAACTTTCGTAAAATTTTCTAGAAAATTCTAAATCCATATCTGATAATCTTTCTACATGTTCTTTTGGTATAAATAAAGTATGGCCTTTTGTTAGTGGATTTATATCTAAAAAGGCAATAGAATAATCGTCTTCATATAATATATATGCTGGAATTTCTTTTCTTATTATTTTGCAGAATATACAATTTTCAATCATATGTATAATAATTATAACTAAACCTTTTAAATTATTTTTAGTTCCTTCATTACTTTTTCAATATCTTTAGTATTAGCAATATATTTAAATTTGTTAAATATTAACTGTACTAGTAATTTTTTATCTTTTTCTTTATTTTCTTCTATAAATTTAGATATCTCTTCTTTTAACTTATTAATATCTCTTAGGTATAAATCTTTTTCTTTTATTATTGTTTCTATATCTTTTTTTTCTTTTAAATAATAATAGTATATAATAGGAATGGCGTTTTTTGATATTTTTCTATCTTTTAAAAATTCTGCAATTTTATATATAAAATTTATATCTAGTTGTTCTATTTTCTCTTTAAATATATTTGAAGTATCGCTCAATAACTGAAAAAATAAATAATATACTATATTTGGTTCTATTATTGTTGAGAGTTTTTTAATATCATATATATATTCCGACCATAATATATCATTTATCTGTTTTTCATTGTATCCAAAGCTTTTAAGAAGTTCTATGTTGAAATTAGGATCTAAGTCATTTAATATTGTTTTACCTTCACTTAAAAATTTCATATATAATTCTTTATCAAATCTTTTCAGTTTGTATATATCATAAGAAAGGGATTTATCTCCATATTTTATATAATATGTAATTTTTTGATATTCATTTTTATCTTCTACTTTTCTATTTATTTCTATGTAAGGATGGTCTGTTTCTGGATACATCCTTTCAGCTCCCGGTTGTGGTCTTAAAAATGAGGTAGTTCCATCTTCATTAGCCTGTCTTGTATCTTTAGGTATACCGTCATTTATAAATTGATTTAATCTATTAATTATAAAGTTAAAAACTTTCTTAGCTTCATTAAAGTCTTTTGATATTATCATTATAAAAGCGTCATTTTCACTACAATTTAATAATTTTCTAATACTTTCTACTTCTTCATGAGATATACCATATCCTGGTAGTTCGTCTGAGTGTATTATGCCCTTTAGTCCAAATCTTTTTGCAACATCTGCTAATTCAGTTCCTATTCTTCTGCTTGGTATTAATTCGTATCCTATTAATCCTTTTAGACCTTCTAGTTTTATTCCATATATTCTTTTATTTTCTTTCAGAGAATTTTTTATTAGGTTTGATTGAGTACTATGAAAAACTTCTGTTATAT
>DAIUEN010000019.1:0-10970 GCA_036845085.1 Candidatus Nanopusillus sp. | reverse complement strand
AATTATTACAGATGTAATTCCAAATATTATATATATATCCTTTTCGTCCATGTCTATATTCTATTATAAAAAAATTTATAAATAATTATTACTAAGTAGTAAATACTATAGCTTATAAAAAATTTCAAAAATAATTCTAAAATTAATGATATTATGGTATTCGGAAATTTATCAAATTTAATGAAATTGATGAGTGGAAAATTCTACGAACAAGTGCCAAAAGAGAGTATAGATTATAGTAAAGTACTTGTAAATAAATTTAAAGAAAATTTAGATATATCTAAAAAAAAATTTAATGAGAGAATATATAATGAATCTATCTATTATTTATGTAGAGCTACTTTATATTCATCACAAGCACTTTTATTATTAACTAACCAGTTAAAGCTAAAAGATATAGAAAACAAAAATTTTAATTCTTTTAGAGAATTTGTAGATAAAACTAAGTATTTTGATAAATTGAAAAAAATACTAGATAATAACAAATTATTATTAGAATTATTTTTAGGAGAAGATAAAAAAGAAAAATTTAAGAAAGATTATGAGGAATATAAAAAATTCTTAGAAGATTTCATAAAAAGTATAAAGGATAAAAATAAAGTCAAAGGTTTATTAAAGTATGATGAAAATCAACTGCAAGAATTATTAAACAAAGGAAATGTAATATCACAATATCAAACTTCAGAAGAGGTTATAAATAGTATAATTAATCTAACATTTTCTTATATGAAGAAAATATATAAAGATATAAATGTAGAAGAACTTAGAGATAATACTATGATAAGAAACGTGCTAAAAAAAGAATTAGAAAAAAATAAAGATAAAATAAATTTTTTCGGTACTATAATAATAGTAGATGGATTATTAATGATACATGAAGAACCTTCTAATAGATATATAAAAGATTTGGAATTTAGTCCTGAAAAATATAATCAAAGTTTAGGTATAGTAAAAATATATGATACATTATACAAGAGTAAAGAGTCTGTATATGAATTCGAAAAAAGTACTATAGATATCTTTGAGAGAGGTCTTCCTTTATAATTGTTTTTTGTTAAATTATTATTATGGCAGAAAGTGAAAAAAAGAAGGTAGATATAGAAACTCTATGGTCATATATAAAGCCTTTTTTGACGGAAAAAGCTAGAGAAAGGTTATCAAACATCAAAATAGCGTATCCAGATAGATTTAATAATATAGTAATTGTATTATATCAGAATATAGCTGCTGGCAGAATAGACAAAGTAGACGAAGATCTATTATTAAGTATCATAGAAAAACTCTATCCTAGAAAAGATACTAAAATAAAGTTTATTAGAAAATGATATATTTTAGTTTAATAGTTTTTCAGGATTTGATAATTTCTCTGGTAGATATTTTTCGGCCACGAATGATAAAGAATGCCTAGCTAAAGCGTCTTGTTCAACTTTAACTTTCATTTTCAACATCATTTCTAATTGTTTTATCCATTCTTTAGATTTTCTGAACCATGGATAATTCATAAGTTCATTAACTCTTTTAATATCCCTTTCATTTAGTTTTATCGTTACTTTTTTTAAGTCATATTCTTCAATATCATCCATTGTCATTCCAACAAATTTTGCATCTGGTGTAGCTAATAGTTCTGAGAATTGGGATAATTTCATAGAACCCCTTTTTATTACAGAATATATGTAGAAACCCCAAGGATCACCATCTGTAAATACATAAACAGGCAAATTTTTTTCATATCTTAGTCTATGAATCATTCTCTTAACACCTCTTGAAGCTTGTCCTTGTCCTGTTATTAATATTGCATTATTTTTTTCTGGAAACTTTTCTTCTATCAACCTTTCGAATAGAGCCTCTTTTTCTACTACAAGAACAAAATCTGCATTTAAGTCTACTATTTCTATGTTTTCTATTTCTGATGGTACAGCCCATCCGCCCATGCCTAATTTAGAACAATTCCACTCATCTCCTCTTCTTTTATCTCTTAAAACTATGTCTCCATATATAGCACCTCTTCTTTCTGCTTTTATGTGCATTTGTTCTCTTATTACATTTAATGTTCTTTCTAGATCTTCTATGACAGCATCTGATTCATCTTGTTCTTCAAAAGTATTTACTTCTATTATTGGTATTGTATGTTTCAATTGGTAGTACACTTCTCTTAAAGATGCAGTTTTATTTGTTTTCACAAGTTCTTTTGCTAGAGCTGCTACTAGTATTGTTTGGGTAAATTTTCTAACATGTCCTACATTAAAAAATTCTCTTTGACCAAGTCTCTTTTTTAGTAGTATGAGATCTTTATAATGATCATATTCTATATTTTTAAGATTTCCTCTAACTATAAATTCAAATTTAGGATTTCCACTAACAAAATCTTCATATATTTTCTTAGCAAACGATGTTATTCTATTAATTATTTCATTTCGAGATATTTTTTCTTTTAGCTCCATAAATATTATATTAAAAAAATATTTAAAAATTATTCATTAAGAATCTTAGTATATTTTGATTTTATATCCTCTATTGTTTGTTTTATTAGTTCATATAATTCATTTTTGCTTATTATATCCTTATCATACAGATCTTTCATCATATTTTCTAACATTTTAATGGCTTCTTTATCTTTATTTTCTTTTATTAAATTTTTTAGTTCTCTCATTGATTTTATAATTTCCAATATATCATTCTTTAATTCTTTTTTAATTCTTTCAATTATTACTTTTTCTATTTCCTTAGAATCTGTATCTAATATTTTTGATAAATATTCTGCTGTTTCTAGACCATATCCGAAAAGAGATAAATATTTATTACTTATATTACTAAGAGTTTTTACTTTTTTAACATAGAGACTTACTTCTCTAAGAGCATTTTTTATTGCCAGTTCAATTTCATTTACAATTTCCGGATAAGGACTTATTGCTTCTTTGGACTCGGATGTAAATGGTAACCAAACGGATGCGACATGTATCATAACAACAATAGGGTCTTTTGGGAAATAACCTTCTTCTGCATTAAATCCATATCTTTTCCAATTTATTTCTTTTGCCGCTGCTGTTATGGCACATTCTCCAGCTTTATACAATAATGGTACTCTATTTGCAAATCTAAGTAATTGAAATTCACTTATTTTTCCACCATAAGCAATACCAACTTCTACAATGAAAGGAATACCTCTATATACAGACGGTCTTCTTGTAATAGCGACTGAAAAATCTGGGTTAAACATAACATCTAGGGATTTTTTAATAGTTTCATAACCTAAAGTTGTTATGTACTTTTTAGGTATTGCTCTGAGTTTTGTTTCTTGTAGAATTCTATACAATCTTATTATTTCTTCGTCATTTAAGCTTTTTGGATCTTTATTTTCATCAATTTTTGCTTTTTTTAAAATCTTAGATGCAGTTTCTTGACTAACTGATGAGAATGTTTTATATAAGAAACTTAAAATAGTTTTTTCTTTTGATTCTTTTAATAATCTTTCAAATACGCCTATCTCTATACCATGGGGATGTGGCTTAGTTTCATATAACTTTGGAATAGTATCTACAATTCTTTTATATATTACTTTTTCCCCATCGGGATTTAAATATTGTATAGTTGCATGAGGATTTGCCAATGCTGTTAAGAATATATATTCATCTATAGATTGTTTTCCTCTTGTATATTGACCTAAAATTATAGCATTTACAATAGTTCCATGATCCTTTTTTATTTCTATTTCTTTTTTTTCTATAATTATCGGAGTATTAGTTTTTACGTCAATTTTTATTTTATATTTTATAGCTTTATCTTTATTAGGTACTTTAGTTATTACTTCAATTGGCTCTCTAGTGGTTAGTTGTGAATATAATGTTATTGCAGAAGCACCAATACCCTGCTTTCCTCTGCTAGATATAAATCTATGAAATTTAGATCCAAATAAAAAACTTCCATATATATCTGGAACTAAATCATATGGAATCCCTGGTCCATTATCTTCTACAGAAACCTTATAAATATTTTCCTCTTGTTTTTCTATTTTTATTTTTATTTCTGGTAATATTTGATGTTCTTCACATGCATCTAAAGAATTATCTACAAGTTCTTTAACAGCTATGAGTAGACTCTTCTTTGGATTATCAAAACCTAGTAAATGTCTGTTTCTTTCAAAAAATTCTGCAATAGATACTCTCTTAAAAGTTTCATATAATTGTATTTCTTCTTTTATTTCTTTACTTGTTGGCATTAATATTTATTAATAAATATTTTTAAAAATTTTCATCTTGAAAATTGTATCTTGAAGCTTCTTTTTCTTTATCTTCCAGAATTTTTTTATATTCTTCTGCAAATCTGTAAGATGTTGTATGTTTGGCTCCAGATACTATTCTTTTTATTACTTCATATGCTGTTTCTATAGAAAGGTGATCTCCTAATATGTATATGTACCTATTATCAATTTTTATATATGCTCCACTTAAAAACATAATTTCTTGTAGAGCTTTTCCATTTTCTCCTATAATTCTACCTTTTATCCTGATAAGGTGGTTTATTTTTTTATTAACGGCTTTTTTTAAATCAATTTCAATAACATCCCAATCATTATATAATATGTTTGAACTTAATTTAATATCAAAGTTCGCTTTTATGGCCTTTATAAATTTATCAAACTTATATACAAAATAGTAATCTTCTAAATAAACCTTTATTTTACCTTTTTCTATATCATATTTTATATTTCTTTCTTTAAGGAAATTTTTCAGATCTTCCAAATCTAAACCATTCAAATCTATTTCATATATATATGTCATATAAAAGTAAATTTGTAAAAATACTTAAAAATTAATAAACTAGTAAATCTTCTAGAATAGACAAATCTACTTTTCTTTCGATAGTATAAAAAGGTTCTTTTATTTTTAGACCTTCTTCTAACGTTTCTCTTGGATTTTTATAAAATATCCCTACGGGAATTTTTAAGTTTTCATTTAAAGTATAGTCATATTCTAAAGCTCTTTTTAGAGCTTCTTCAAAATTTTTTGGATCATGACCTATATCTTCTAATTTATACATTCTTTCTTCATAATATTTTCTAGTATCATGTTGAACTATACATGGTTGAATTATATCAACAAAAGCAAAGCCCTTATGTAATATTGCTTCTTTAAATATATATTTTAAATGATCTATCCACAAAGCATAACCTCTTGCTACAAAAGAAGCTCCAGATACTAGAGCGATTGCAATAGGATTAAGGGGTTTTTGGAATAATTTTTCTCCCAGAGATTTTGAGTAGAAATTTGGTTCTGTAGTAAAAGTGTGTTGTCCAGTAGTCAATGCAAATATTTGATTATTGTGAACAAATAACTTTACATCGGGATTTTCTTTACAAGATGATATAAAATGTTCTATTCCTTCATTATATGTATCTCCATCTCCTTGGAATACTACTATTTTTAGATCTTTATTTGCTAATTTTACCCCTATAGCAAATGGTAAAGCACGTCCGTGTAATGCATTTACAGAGCTTAAGTTGATATAGTTATGTATTTTGCCAGCACATCCTATTCCAGATATATATGCAATTTGATTTTTTCTTACTTTATTTTCTTTATCTAATTCTTGAACGGCATTTATGAATGCTGTTAATATTCCAAAATTCGGACAGCCAGGACACCATGTTGATATAACACTAGTTCTTAAATTTTCCATAAGAAAATATAAACTTTAAAAAATATAAATTAAATAGTATATCTACTATTTAATAATAAGAGTTATATTTTTTTAATTTTATCTACCAATTCCTCTACTTTGAAAGGTTCTCCATTGTGTTTTAATATTCTATCTTCTATATAAAATCCTGTTTCTTGTTCTATCAACTTTCCTAACTGTCCTGTCAAATTATGCTCCACCAGTACTACTTTTTTATGATCTTCCAAAATTCCTTTAATCTTAGATGGAAATGGAGATAAATAAGATATATGTAGATATTTCCAATCATTTAAATATTTTAAAGCTTCTAATATCGGCATTTTATTTGATCCCCACGATACTATAATTTTATTTCCATCGCCGTATATTTCGTATGGATCAAAATTAATTATTTCTTTATATATGTATTTACTTTTATTTAATCTTTTTTCACTCATTCTTTGTCCTATTTCTGGATTTTCAGTTTCAAATCCATATTCATCGTGTTCATAAGAATTTGCTTTTACAACTACATCTAACCCAGGAATCGATCTTAATATAAATCCTTCTTCCGTTATTTTATAATTTTTATAATCTTTAGGTGGTTCTAAATCTATAAATCTATTTTTATAGTCTATATTAGGTAATACAACGTGATCATAATTTGCTTTAGATTCTACTAAAAATAGATCTGAAAGAATTATAGATGGAGTATTATATTTATAAGATAAGTAGAAAGCTTCTATAGTTCTTCTCATAGCATCTATATGATCTCCAGGTGAAACAACAATTCTTGGAAATTCCCCATGTCCTATATAAAGTGCTTCTAATAAATCACTCTGATCAAAGTGTGTTGCCATGCCTGTAGATGGACCATATCTTTGTAACCAGGCTATAACTATGGGCAATTCAGCCATACCAGCCATACTAATTGCTTCTGCCATTAAATCTATCCCACCTCCTGAAGAACCTACCATAACTTTACCTCCAGCATATGAAGAACCTAAAGCTATATTGATTACACCTATTTCGTTATCTGGTTGGTAAGTTACTATATTGTATTTATCTTTTAAACTAGCAAGAACATGTAGTATCGGACTGGCTGGGGTCATGGGGTAAGCTATATAAATATCTAATCCAGCTAATATGGCTCCATATGCTATTGCTTCTGCACCAGATAAATAATATCTAGCTTTTTTTCCCAGAGGTAAAATTTTTCTTTCAGATGAAATATTAAATTCTGAATAAACTATATCTACTATCTTATTATTGTTTTCGTCTTTGGATTTTTCACTGAATGAAGAAATTACGATATTTTTATCAATTCCTATATACTTAAAAAAAGCTGATAAAACAACAGTATTGGCGTATTTATTAGGTAAATTTAACTTTTTCAAAAAATATTCTACATTTACATTAATTTTATCTTTATATGGTATTTTTTCATCTCCAAAAAGTACTGTTTTTTCATCTATATTAGTTTTATGAATATTTATAGAATTATTATCAAATACTATGAAATAATCTATATCGGATTCGTAAAAAGAATGAATTTTGTCTTTGGATATAGTAACTATGTTATAATTATGCCCTCCTCTGATTACACTTTGGTAATATCTATAATTAAAAACGTAATATCTTATCTTAGAAAAGACCCTTGATATAATATCTGCTGCAAAATCTATACCTTGTCCTGCCTGCCCACCAATGAGTATGTTAATAATATTGCTTTCCATACTATATAATTTTATTTTTTTAGTATATAAACATCTAAAATATATGTAACTTCTAATAATTAGTGACATAATATTCTTAAGAAATAACTATATAAAGCAAGAACAATTAACTGGTGTTATTAGATTTTGAATCTGTTTCAAAAAAATCTTACATCGACAGCATATGCTTCATCATCATTTATTAATAGAGGATTTATTTCTATTTCATTTAGATTATTCTCAATAGCTAGTCTATATAAATTAATTGAATATTCATACAGTATACTAAAATTAATTGGCGGGAGATTTCTATATCCAAACAGAAGCTTATGGAGCTTCAAACTTTTTAATCTATCTATCATTGTTTCTTTAGAATATTCAGGCATTAATATTATGAAATCTCTCAGCAACTCTGTGTAAATTCCCCCTATTCCTATTAGTACTAGATACCCAAATAATTTATCTTTTTTAACACCTAAAATTAGTTCCTGATATTTTCCAGTTATCTGTTCTTGAATTATTATATCAGTACCTGGAAATGTTTCTTTAAATTTTTTATATTCTTTAGACAATTCTAAAAAACTATTTATGTTCAGTTTAACTGCATTTTTTTCAGTTTTATGGTTTATATCTGCTTTAATAACTACTGGAAATTTTAGATGTATTGGCATTTCATTTACCCAATATTTTGGAACTTTTATATTATATTTTGATAATAATTGAAAGCCTTCTTTCAACATAATATAATAAAAAGTTTTTATATTTAAAAGTCCGGGCGGTGGGATTTGAACCCACGACCTGCCGGTCTCTGCGGCCCACTACAGCCGGCCGCTCTACCAGGCTGAGCTACGCCCGGAATAATATTATAATATTGGCGCTACTATTAAAAAATTTAAGATCTATTTAACAACTTTAATAATATTTGCCGATGTATATTTAGTCTCTGTTTTGTATAGATATTTATATGTTATAGAAGCCCTAGGAATTTCTATAGGTTTATCTAATTCTAATTTTTCTATATTTAATTCATAAGATATTACAATTTCTTCACCACGACCCAATTTGTCATATTTCCAGTTTAATATATATTTATCTGGAGATTTATATATTGAGGATGGTTCTACAATTAGATAATTTTCAACTTTCATGGGTTTAGGTACATAATCTGTGATTTTTATATCTTTTATATCAAATAAACTTTTGTTTTTAACTTTTATAGATATTGATACTTTGTTTTCCTTTAAATCTACTCTAATAATTTCTTTAGATACTTCAACATTTGGTATTAAAACATAAAATACAAATATATATACCGCCAATATAATCAATACTAACAAACTAATAAATAATAAATAATTAAAGTCTGCTTTTAATATATATGTTTCTTTAGGTATCAAATTTAATTCATAAATTGCATAATAATTGCCATCTCTATATATTATATTATTTGGACGTATATTGAATATTGTAAATAATGTTGTAGGACCTACTTTGACAGAAATATTATATAGAACTGCAAATTCATTTTCGTTTATTATTTTAATGTTCATCTTTGATAAAATTCCCAAGAAGTATGATGTTTTATTTTCTAATATCTTTATATTATTTAAATAAGATAATACTTCTATTTTTTCATTGTATGTGACATTATTTATAGTTAAATTTAAATAATAAGTTCCTTCTTTAGTATTAATCGATATTGGTATTGGTATTTGAATATTTAAATTTGTCAATGGGGGTATATCTTGGAAATATGTTTCAGAATAACCAAAGTCTGTAGATATATTAATATATAATTCTTTTGAAACATTGTTTGGATTATTTACCAGTAAAAATATATATAGAATTTCTCCAGGATATATTTTGTACTCTGATAAATAGAAGGAATATAATAATGGAAATGTGATGTTTTCTACAACAGAAGAAATGTTTTGAATGATCGTTTCATTATAAGAGGTTTGTTGATATACTAATGGATTAAAACTCAAAACATACTTATATGTTTCTTTATTTTTTAATACAATTAATAATTCTGGTATTTTCAATGTTTTAGAAACTGGTCTTAAATATACTTTAAATTCTTTTGTACCTCCAGGAGCAATTGTATCATAATAAAGATTAAGATGGCTATAATTATTTATATAAGCTATCCAACTAGGAGACAATATTGAAATTTGTAATGAATAATTTTCTGTTGTGGGATTATATATATAAAAATTATATATTGCCATGCTGTCAGGATCTGATAAATTTACATAATTATTTTCTGCTACCGGTATGCTTACTAATGGTCCGCTTGAATATATTGTATAACTTAAACTGAGAACTATAGCTATAAAACTTATAATGATTTTTCTTCTGAACATAATATTTAATTTTTAATAAAATATATAAGTTTTAATATATATAATGATCCTTTTAGAAATATTTCAATAAAACAAATGAATAAATTATAATTATTATTCCTAAAATAAAGTTTATTAGATATACTTTTGCCTTTCTAGCAAATTTTAAGATATAATCTATTGTTATTATACTAATAAGTATTGAAGTACTAAAAGAAATAATTATTCCATAAAAATTTACTTTTTCATTTATATTATAGACTTCTTTGGTAAATAATAAGTCTAATAATACTAATACAAAAGATCCAAGCATTGCTATTGCCCCTAATATATAAGAATATTTAAATGCGGTTTCCGGTTTATATCCTAAAAAAAGCATTGTTGTGATTGTAACTCCAGATCTACTAACTCCCGGTAATACTGATAAAGCTTGAATACTTCCAACAATAAATGCGTCTTTTATATTCGGAATTTTATCTTTATTTTCTATCAAAAATTTTTTACTTATATATATGTACATACCGTTTATAATTAATGCTATACCAAGTATAGACATTAATATTTCAGAATTTATTTTATAACTGGTCAAAAAGTATTTGGATAATTTATATAATGGAATCCCAATTAATGCAGTAAATAATGTAGCTATCAAAAAAAAGGATGTCAATTCTTTATTTTTTATTATCTCTAGTAAATCTCTCTTTAAATATATTAATACTGCGAAAAATGATCCGAATTCTAATGATAAACCCAAAATATAAGAAAAACTAGGATCTAGATTTAGAAGGATATTTGAAAGAATCATAATTTGCGTTTTACTACTGATAGGAAGCCATTCAGATATGCCTTGAACTATTCCAAGAATTATATAATTGATATAATCCATCATCAATAATATATTTAATAAGTTTTATAATGGATGAGCCCGCGGGGATTCGAACCCCGGACCTCCGCCTAGTGGGGGCGGCATCATACCACTAGACTACGGGCTCATAAGATTTTATTATAAATAAATATTTATATGATATTAGAAAAAATAGCTACAAAATATATAGATTATATTACAATACGTAATTTTAGCAAAAAATCAACAAATATTGGACAATATTCTTTAGTTAAATATCTATTGAACAGAAAAAGATTATATAGCGATGATGGTGATATAATATATAAGAATTTTTTGATCGTTAAATATAATCCAAAAGCTTATAATATACTAGAAATAGATAAAGAAAAAATATCTGATGATCTAAAC
>DAIUEN010000018.1:0-11072 GCA_036845085.1 Candidatus Nanopusillus sp. | reverse complement strand
CTGCTAAGTATAGTTATCGTATATGTTTCTATATTTATGTATAAGTCTTTTGAGAATAAATATAAAAGTAAACTTGTATTTGAAAGAGAAGTTAATTTATTAGTAGAAGGTGACTGGATTGACTATTTTGTTATAGATGGAAATATTTATAAAGAAGACAAAGAGTTACTAGAAAAATTCTATAATATTGAAGAAAAAGAAAATCGATATTATATCTATCATAAAGATAAACTGACTTGGAAAAATATCATACTTACTTCTATAATTTTTATTTTCCCCCTATTATTCATAAAAGCAAACTTTTTTAATTTTTTAGTTATAATTCCGCCAATTTTATATTTCATATTTTACAATAAGCTTTTTAGTGGAGAAATAGGTTTAAGTAAGCAAGAGATTGCTTTATTAAAAGAATTATCAAGAAAATATAATATAAAAGCATATGTTATGGAAGGAGCACCATTTATACCAGCAATATTTTTGTCTTATCTGACAATAATATTATGAAATATACTTTCGTAGATAGAAATGTGGTAGAATTAGTAGTAGAAGGAGATAGAGATCTTTTTGTTTTATTTAAAATCATAGAAAAAGGAGACATTTTATATGGAGAAGATTACAGAGTTATAAAATTTGAAAAAGAAAAAGAAAAAATAAAAGTAAAAATAAAAATTGAAGTAGAAGAAGTTAAATTTTCAGAATATGGTGATTCTTTAAGAGTTTCTGGTAGAATATTAGAAGCTAGTAAAGAAGTAGTTGGACACTATCACACATTTGATATTGTAGTGGGCAGTAAAGTTTATTTAGAAAAAAAGAAATTTTTACCTTTTCATATTAAAGAATTAGAAAAATCTTCGAACAAGTATAAAAAAATATATGTAGTTTCTTTAGATAGCAAATCTATAGCATTCGGAATCATTAGTACAAGAATAGAAATATTGAGAGAAGATGAAATATATGTGAATAAAGAAGATCCAAATAGGGATTCTGAAATAAAAAAAATTTATTCTGAGTATATAAAGATAATAGAGAAAGAAAAACCAGAAATATTGTGTATTGTAGGACCTATTTTTTATCCAGAAATTTTTTATAAATATCTGGAAGAAAAAATAGATATAAAAAATATTCAGATTTTTCAGTTTAAAGTATCTTATGGGGGAATAAATGGTATATATGAGTTTATCAAGAGAAAAGAATATTATAATATGTTAAAGAATGTAGAAATATTAGAGCTAAATAAAATTATGGAAGAATCTATAAGTTTAATAAATAAAGGATATATAATATTTGGTATAGAAAAGTTAAAAGAGTATTTAGAATCCAATAATGTTGAATATATTTTAATTTCTGAAGAATTTTTTAAAAAATTAAAAAGTAAGGAAAATTATGAAGATTTACTATTTATACTGGATAGAGCCGATAAAATAAATGCAGAAATATATATTGTAAATGAAGACGTAAACTATTACGAACTTGTAAGAAAATTTGGAGTAATTGCTAAGATAAGATATAAAATATAAAAATCAAAAAATAATTTATTTCTATGAAAAAGTTACAGGTAGCTACAATAGGTATATTCTTTATAATAGTGGGTATACTGATATTGGTTTATTGGCTTATATTACCTATGCCATATAAACAGCAACTGGCTAGTGAATTGTTTAATCAGTCAGACATAATAAATATTTCTAATAAGTTAAATGTACGAGAAAAAAATATTGTTGAGGTTGGTAATATTAGATTGGATATTAATGGTGGTGTATATTATATTGCAAATGAATTCCCTTTAGGAAGTTTTGTTCCTGGTAATCAATACATCTTACAAGATTTTGAAGGAAAGTCTAATATATTTTCTGGTGTAGTTTATAGAAAATATTTAATTAGTACGTTTTCTAATATTTCTGGAACAAATCTTACATTTGTGAGTATATGTAAAAATGGAAAATTAGAGATATATCTAAATAAAATGAAAATTTATGAAGATTGCAAAGATGGAGTAAATTACATAGTTATTCCAAGTTATTATTATAGTAACAATACGAATCTCCTCGAATTTATTTTTTCACCAACAAGCCTCATATCCGATGGATATATTAGGGTATATAACATACATCTTTATCCTCTTTTTCCACAAAGTATAAAGTATGAATATTTTTATCATGGGGGTGAAGTTTTCTTGTATTATAATTTTTGTCCTAGTCTTCCAGGAATTGTTACTATAAAATTAAATGATAATATAATTAACCCTACGTCATGTAATAATCAGAATAACCCTCTAGATATAACACCATATCTAAAATTAGGTAAAAATATTATACAAGTATATTCTACCCAAGATACAAAAATTACTATGTATTTGTTTACTACAAATAAAGTATTTTATATTCAATTTGGTGAGTTAGAAAATGGATTGTTACAGATTGTATTAAATTATGGAGAAGGAAATGTGAGTGTTAATAATTGTATATTTAATATAAATCATTCTAGAAATTTGTATGTTTTTAATATAAAACATTGTACAAATAACAAAAGTAATCTATTAGTAATAGAACCAAGAGAAAATTTATATATATCTAAGATAATACTTTCGTAAATATGGGGGAGGGTGGAGGATCTGGTACAATAGTAATTATAGTTTTACTTTTAATTGGTATAGGTATTATTTGGTGGTTTTACGGATCGGAAATTTTATCATATCTTAGTAAAGTTTCTGTAAGTCCTAGATCTCCAGCTCAAAATGTAGTACAAGGTGGAAAAAGCTTATGGGAAAGTTTTTATAGTTCTTTAAATACAGTATATAATATCATTTCAGATCCTGAAAGTTATTACAGAAAATATATGTTAACAGAATCTACAGAAGTCTCTGAAGAAACTAAAAGATATTATATTTTATTATCTGAATCTTCTTCAGCTCCTGGTGTGGTTAGAACAGTATCTAATGATACATATGTTGCAACTTCCAGTATTATTTCATATATTTTTAGCTATAATTTGCCATCTTCTCTAAATAATCTTCAAGTTTCTTTCACTTGTAACAATAGTTTACCTATTCTTTCTTGTTTTTACTCGGAAAATTCTACTATTGGATTTGTAAATCAGTCTTCTGCAGATCCTTCTAACATAAATTTTAATAATTTTCAAGGAATAGCATATATAAGGTGTACAATTCCAGAATTTAAGATTAATGCCTCTCTATGTAAAGGAGTTAATGAAACTGGTTTTAAGATATACAATAAACTAGAAGCTATATTTAATAACGTAGAAACATATTCTGTATATAATTTTTTAGTGGTCAATTCAGACTTAGCTTATGATGCAAATTTAAAGGGAATAACCGTGTATCAATCTTTAGGATTAATTGGAAAATATGATGTTGCAGTTTCTTATGGAATATATAATTTACCATATATACAGATTGCTAGAGCCGCAAAAGTATCTGGTCATCCTGTATTAATATTTGAAAAAGAAACTTCATACGATGTTATTTTACTTTCAATAAGTAGTTTGCAAAATATGGAGTCTATATCAAAATTCTCGGTAAGATTTATATATAATCCAAATAAAGTTATTATTTCTTATATATCTAGTAATGGTTGTTCAAATTCTTTTGATTTCGGAAATGATTTATTTAAAATATCTTGTAGTCAAAACTCCTGTGAGATATATATATCCGAAAAATATCTAAAGAAAATGCAGAAAGAGAATAGATTACTTATAGTTGCTATACCTATATGCATAACCCCTGGAAGTAATTTTCAAGGATATGAAACTGTATATATAAATTCAACAATGCTTTATTCTTATAAAATAGTAGGATCTGGAAGTGTTGAATATATTGGAAGCTAAGTTTATAAATACATAAATCGAATAGAAAAGTATGGATAAAAAAGTATTATATTCTATTCCAGTATTTGGCTTATTGTTTATTCTTGCAGCTACTGGAATGAGCTGTTCTAATCCTGGTAGTACAGGATCTTCTGGACAAGGAGTAGGGGAATGTAGGTTTAATGTAAAACCATCTCTCGAATATGCGGCTAATAGAGTTGGTACTATAAGTCTATCTTTGTACGGACCAGATCCCATATATTATAATCCAAAAGAAAGCGGACAATTTACATATCAAATCACATATACATCGACATTTTATACCGGACAAGAGTCTTTGAAATTATATGGAGAAGTAAAATCTAATTTTGGATCTATCTCTAATAAAAGATTTGAAGTAGAAATTCCAGAAATTTTGGGAGATCCAAAAGCAACAATGCAGGGAGTTATTGGTGAATTTACTTTAGATTTGCCAACTTCCGATATAACTTCAGATGTAACTATAACATTTACTTATAATGTTTCTGGAGTAAAGACTAAATTTATAGTTCCTGTAGTACTTACTACCAGATATGATAAAAGCGATTATAGTTTTCCAGTATACTTTACAGGATCTCCAGTAGTTCCACAATCTACTGTGAATGTCCAAGCTGCCAGTGGATATACTTCATTTTCTATAAGTATTACAGATGCTGCTGGATGTTTTAATAACTATAATGCATATTTTTATGGAGTACCAAAAGTATATGTAAATTCAATAAAGTTAAATATACCTGGAAAAGGAACATTTAACGAAGGTAACGGTTTTGGATGTAATGTTATAAAAAGTGGTGGAAAAAGATATATTTCATTATCTGGAAGTTCAGCTACATTTTCTTGTTGGATTGATGTTAAAAAGCTAGGTATTGATGTACCAAGAGAACAATGTGGTATCCTTGGTTATGTAGAAGTAGAATTAGAATATGATTGTTATAGCAAAATTATAAAAACAATATCTGTAAACCCTGTAAGATAGTTATATGAAAGGTAATATATATATTTTTCCAATTTTTCTATTTCTATCCATTTTATCTATTTTTGGTCTTAGTTGTTTTTCTTCAGATAATGCAGAGAAATCTAACGTGAATATGAATTATTTTTATGTTTATCCGTCAGAATCTTATCCATATAATATATATCCGAAAACACCATTTCAGATATCTCTTATAATAAAAGAATCTGATAATTTGCCTTGGAAAGTATGTTTATTATCTTTTCAAGATCCTGCATTTAAATATTCTGGTGATTTTTGTATAAACAGCGAAGAAGTTGCATATTCTAAATATGAATACAATATAGTTTTGCCCAAAGATGGATATATTTCTTTAGAAGAACCAGAATTATTAACATCTCAATCTTATAGTGTAAATGCTTTGCTTTGTTATCAATATAAATCTATTTTTATGTTAAATGGTTGTATATCTAGTCGAAAAATTTGTAATTTAAATATAAATAGCACTACAGTAAATTCTCCTATAGCAATAAATAAAGCTTATTTTTCTCCATCTCCAAATGGTGTAGACCTTGTAGTAGAATTTTCCATTAATAATATACAAAATACGAGTAATTTTTATGTAACTAAAGAAAATGTGTTAAATAGTTGTAACTTAAATAGTTTTAATGTAAAAAATATTTCTTTTAATTATAAAATTTTTATCTATACTTCCGATATAAAAATAAACAACACATATAGTTATACATCCTCTATAAATAAGGATAACAAATATATATTACGTGTGAACTTTGGTAAAGTTTCTGATATGGATAATATAGTTGTTATGTTAACTTTTGATTATTATGTAACGTCGGTCTATGTATTACCATCAGTAAATGTCATAAAAAGTTAACGATTGATAAATAATAATGTACTTAAGAAAAGACGTTCCTAAAAAAAATGATTATGTAATAATAACTATAGAAGAAATTGGAGATTTTTCTGTAAAAGTGAAATTAGACGAATTTGAGAGATTCTATGGTGTAATACCAATAGATGAGTTATCTTCAAAGAGAATAACAAATGTCAGAGAAGTGGTAAAAGAAGGCAGAAAAGCCATTGGTGTTGTTTTGGATGTAGATCCTATAAATAGATTATCAATAATATCATTAAAGAGAGTTGATAAAAACAAAGCAAAAGGAAAGATTTTAGAATATAAGAGGGAAATACAAGCGTATAATATAATTAAAATAATATCTGAAAAAGAAAATATAGATATAAAAGAACTTGAAGATGAAATAGTTTATAAGATAATTCCTCAAGAGAAATT
This sequence comes from Candidatus Nanopusillus sp., assembly GCA_036845085.1. Taxonomy (GTDB): domain Archaea; phylum Nanobdellota; class Nanobdellia; order Nanobdellales; family Nanobdellaceae; genus DAIUEN01. Next base: position 4,947 of record DAIUEN010000018.1, on the reverse strand, counting down.
ATATACTGCATTTTTAAATCTATATTTACATGGAGAAGAAGCCTTGTCTAAATATAAAATTAAAAAGAAATATATAAATTTACTTTTGAAATACGTTAAAGAATATTTGAATCCTCAAAAATATAAAATAAGATACAGATTATTAATATATAGTTTGGATCCAGATGGAATTATAAAAATAAAAGAATTTTTGAAAGAAATAGAAAAGTTTGGGTTTAAAATTAAATATTTAGCTGCTGCAGACTATCTCTTAGAGTATGTAAGTTATAATCCAAAAGATATACAATCGGCAAAGAAGAATCTAGAAAAGTTTATGGAAGCTGCTAAGAGTAAAAATTTAATTTATGAAATAAATGAAGAAAAGTAAAGAAATAAGAAAATGTCCTATTTGTAAAGATTATACATTTAAAGAAATATGTACAAAATGTGGATCTAAAACTTTTATTCCAATTCCTCCAAAGTTTTCTCCAGAAGATCGTTGGGGGGATTATAGAAGAAAGATGAAAAAGGATATGTCATATAAGTTTTTAGAATAATTAAAGATTATGGATATACTTATTAATAAAAAAGAGTTTGAAAAATTAAGAAATGCTGTTTTTATCTATTCTGTAGGTGGAGGAATGGGGAACATTGCTAGAATTGTTGGAAAAGAATTAATTACTAGTAAAAATGGTAAAATAATAGGAAAGATAGTATCTTATGTTGTGCCAGATACATTTTATATTAATAAAAATGGTTTAGTAACTGATGAACTTTCATACAAATTTTATAAAGTAAGTTTAGATAATAGAGACCTAGTTATTTTTTATGGGAAATTTTGGCCAGGAGTAATTGAAGACCCGGTAAGATCTTTAATAGAAAGATATAGAATTGTTAAATATATTATAAATATATTGAAAAAATATAATTTTGAAGAAGTAGTTTCTTTAGGTGGTTTAGCTTTAGACATGGAGCCAGAAGATCCAAAATATAGATTCTTTTTTAACAAATATTATAACCCTGAAAAAATATTAGTTAAAATCGGAAATATAGAAAAATTTACTTCTAACAATATCGTGGGCATGGCTGGTACTTTAATATATTATACAAATTTATATAAAATACCAGCTTATGGTATTTTAGTTGAAACTTATCCTACAAATATGTATAATGGTTATCTTGGAGCAGCAAAAGTCTTAGATGTTCTTGGAAAAATATATGATATACCAATTAATGTTTCAAAACTAGCAGAAAAGGGAAGAGAATATCGTAATAAGATTTTGAGCAAAATAAACGAAATAAGACAAATTCAGGATCAAGAAAGAAAGAAAGAAGAGGAAAAAAAGACATATTATTTTGGCTGATCTTTTTCTTTTGTAGGTAAATTCAGTTTAAACTCTATTGGTTTTACAGCATCAGGTTCATATTTCTTTAATCTCTCCCCTAATATTCTATTTTGTACCATAATAGTAGATAGTAGTATACTTATATCTATTATTCTTTTGGATATCTGACTTAATAAAATATTAACCTTTTCTTTATTATATTTTATTTCTTTTTCTTTAGTAATTATCTTTATTTCTTTTATGTCTTCTACTTCAACTCTTGATGGAGCGTACCATAATATAAAATCTAGTAAATGATCGAACTCTTCGAGTTCTGCTAAAATATTTATATATGCGGTATAAATTTTTATCTTTACATTGGGATTATTGGGATCTTGTATTTCTCTTTCTAATGGTTCTCCTTTTTCTTCTGAAAGTATTTTTATATATTTAAATTCTTTTATATTCTTTTCTATATTTTCGAATATTTGTGGAAGTATTTCTTTTTTATCAGAAGTAACTTCAAAAGTAAATTTTGCTTTCATTTGCTTATAGATGTGGAATATTCTACTTTTTTATATCTTCCACTTATATGCCATATGTGTTGTTTTTTGCATACCATGCATTCTAATCTTAGATCAATACCTTTAGAAGATTTTATAATTCCTCTTTTTCTTTGTGTTAGTGGTCTTTTACTGTATTTTCCTTTATTTCCGATTCCTTTTTTTCCTTCTCTTGCTCTTCTAGCCCCCCAAGCAAGACCAGTTCTTGTTTTTGCTACTTTAACAATAATTACTTTATGCTCTGTTTTTTTGTTGCAATGTGGACAATATTTACTTACAACTTTTGGTATTTTCATTTTAGAATAATCTTAATAAATTTTTATAAACTTAATATTATTTTTCTTCTTTATAACCTTTTATAATATTAATAGCAACTTTTATGTTTTCTAGCTTAGTTGAAAAATTAGAATCTAATATAATTATATCTTTTTCTTTAAAAGGTCCATATACTTTAAGGCCACTACCCACTATTTTTTTCATAGGCTTAACTATCATAGAAATACTCTTTGTTGGTTTTTTCTCTTTTATTTGAATGTCTTTTAATACAAATGATAAATATTCTCTGATATTTGGGTTTTCTCCATTTAAATATTTGTTTAATATTATTTCTTTATACCCAATTAAAGCGTTATATATTATTTTGCTAAGAACTTCTTCTTCAACTGTGAGATTGTCTTTTGGTATTATATCTCCAAGATCATTTTGAAATGATTGTATCGTAAGTTCTATTATTTTTTTTATTCTTATTATTTCGAGATTTAAGATATATTCATTTATTTTATCTATTTTTAATTTTAATTCAACGTATTCTTTAGAGTTTTTTGGTAAATTTTCGAGATTTTTTTGTAGTTTCTTAATTGATTCTGATATCTTTCTGAAAAAGTTTTTGTCTAATCTTACAAATCTTTTATAATTTTTCTCGTCATCTATCATAACATGCAAATCTTTTATTTCCATATAATAAAGTTTAAAAGAGGAGTTTTTAAATAAAAATCATGGAAGATATATATTTAAAAATAAAAAATTTATGTCCTAATTGCGGAGGTAATATTTCTTCTCATCGATTAGTAAATTCTTTGCCTTGTGAATTAGATGTATCTAGTGATGAGGAATCAGATTTGACTAAAATTAAAGAAAAAGATGTCTTTTATGATAATCTTTACAGTATCTTGAAAAATAAAGGTAGGTTGATGAAATTTGAGGAGTACTATAAGTTATATCAAGAGACTAAATCATTTTATGACTTTTTTATATCTGTTTTAGGATCTGAACCATGGTCGATACAGCTAATGTGGTTTAAAAGGATTTTAAAGAGAAAAAGCTTCTCAATAGTAGCTCCTACGGGTGTTGGAAAGTCAACTTTTATTTCCGTAGCTTCTTTATATTTAGCAAATAAATATAATTATAAAATTTTAATAGTATTACCTACCAGAATTCTAGTAAAACAAACATATGATAATTTAGTAAAATTTTCTAAAAAAGTAAATTTGAACATTAGAATTTTATCTAAGGTCAATATGAAAAAATTAGAATTTGAAGAAAAATTATTAAAAAGAGACTATGACATTTTAGTAATTTCTAATCAATTTTTGTCAAAATCCTTTGATAAAATAAAATCCCAAGAGTTCGATATAGTTTTTGTAGACGATGTAGATGCATTTTTTAAAGGATCTAAAAATATAGAAAAAACTTTGCAGCTTTTGGGATATAAAGAAGAGGAAATAAGACTAGCAAAAGAGATTTTAGATTTGAAATTAGCTGGAAAACTAGATTTTAATAGTAATATTTATAAAGAGTTTTTAAAAATTAAAGAAAAAAAGAGAGGTATTCTAATTCTGTCTTCAGCTACTGGTTCTTTGAGGGGTAAAAGAACTTTATTGTATAGAGAACTTTTATCTTTTTCAGTAGGAAGTAGTTCTTCAAAGTTGAGAAATATAATTGATGCATATGTAAAAGTTAAAGATGAAGAAGAACTCAATGTTTTATTAAAAATATTAAATATTCTGAAAGATGGTATTATTATATTTGTTCCTAAAAATAAAGGTATAGAATATGCAGAATATGTATATAATTTTCTTATAGACAAGGGTTATAAAGTAGGACTTGTTCACAGTAATATAAAAGAAGTTTCAGATATAATTCAAAATTTTGCTGAGAAAAACATAAATATTTTGATAGGAATAGCACATCCTTATGGTATATTAGTTAGAGGAATCGATTTACCAACTAGAATTAAATATGTAATATTCCTAGGGATTCCAACAATTAAAATAAATATATCTAACTTAGAAAAAGACATATCAGATTTATTAACTCTATCAAAGCTTTTAATAGATATATTAGATAACGAATATGAAAAATCAAACCTCAGAAAATTAGTTAATAATATAAATAAAAATCTAAAAAAATTATCATCAGAAGCTATGATTCTAATTTCGGATGCTTTTGTAAATAATAAAGAACTAGATGGATTTAGTGGTTATTTATTAAAGATGATAAGAGACCTTTATAATATTGTATCTCAAAAAATAAAGGATACCTATATTTTAGAAAAATTAAATAATCACCCAGATGTATCTATAAAAATAGAGAATGGTCATATATACGCTAATGTAGTAGATGTTAAAACGTATATTCAAGCGTCTGGGAGAGCTTCTAGATTATATGCTGGCGGAATTAGTAAAGGTTTATCTATTGTTTTTGTAGATGATGAAAAATTACTCAAAAGTTTAGATAGCAAATTAAGGTGGTTTTTGTCCTGATATTTTCTATTTGATTCTCAATATTATTGATTCTTTGTTAATATTTTTTAACAAACTTTGAATAGATATTTATCTTATTCTTAACAAATCAATTTAACATGTTAACGTCGCATAACCATATTAAAATCATTTTAATAGATATTTATCTTATTCTTAACAAATCAATTTAACATGTTAACTTTAGTTTTAAACCTTTTTTTGTACAACTCTTAAGATAATGTTAAATAAATGTTAAAAAGAGATTAAATAAATTTTAATAAATGGAAGAATACAAAAAAGTTGTAGATAAGTTAATATGTAACATTATAAATAGTAATC
>DAIUEN010000017.1:0-11827 GCA_036845085.1 Candidatus Nanopusillus sp. | reverse complement strand
TTTTTTATGATATTATATAGATATTTTCTTTTGCTTAATTCCCTAATTACTATCTTTTCCAATATTTTATCAGATATATTTTTTAATTCTGATTTTTTCTTTATCTCAACAATTATTTCATATATTTCCATATGAATTTATAATCTTTTTTTACACAAATTGGACATTCTCTTCTAACAACTTTTATTTCTTCTATGTAAAATTTTTTATTAGTATTAAAATGATATACTACAGAATTTCTGTCTCCTTCTAAATATTTAATAAAGAGTTTCGCCATAATTGAAGAAGCAAATAATATAGATGATGGATCTACTCCTGCTGTTTCACAAGAAATCAAATCTTCTTTTCCTAGATATATATCATACAAGCAAAATTCATTTGGATTTATTAGACCCACAAAGCCTCTATCCATAACTACACTACCAAAAATGTATGGTTTTCCTAAATATACAGAAAATTCGTTTATTAAATATTTGGAATTTATATTATCAGTACAATCAAATAACATATCAGATTCTAATACTTTTTCATTTATTTCTAAGTATTTCTCTATTTCTATATCATTCCTTATACTCTTCAATCTTTTTTCTATAGCATCTACTTTATATTTTCCTATATCTTCTAAGATAAAGTTTTGTCTATTAAGGTTTTTTTCTTCTACTTTGTCAAAATCTACTAAGATAATTTTTTTTACCCCCATTCTAGCCAAAATTTCAGAAAGATATGAACCTAATCCTCCAATTCCTATAATTGTAACCGTTGATGAAAATATTTTTCTATTTATATCTCTAAAAAACAAAAATTGAGATACATACCTATCCATAATATTTTCTATCCCCTTCTATATATTTTCTTCTAAATGTTTCTGCAAAATTTTTATAATATTCTTCCATTTCTTTTGTAATAGATGGTCTTACTTTTTCTAGAGCTTTTTTGAAATCTTCCATAGTAACTTTAATATCTAACTCTAAAAGCTTATCCATTATTTCTTTTTCAGTCAATCTTTCTTTAGATAAATGTTCGTATATTTTTCTAATTTCAAACATAGCAGCTTCTTTGACTAGTAATGCTAAATCTGCTCCCGAATATCCTTCAGTTAATCTTGCTATTTCTTCTAGATTTACGTCTGATGATAAAGGAATATTTCTTGTATGAACTTTTAATATTTCTAATCTAGACTTATAATCTGGTGGTGGGACATATACTATCCTATCAAACCTTCCAGGTCTTAATAAAGCAGGATCTACTTGATCTGGTCTATTTGTAGCAGCTATAACCATTACATCTCCTCTAGATGTTATTCCATCCATTTCAGCTAATAGCTGATTTACTACAGTATCATAGACGTTGCTTCCAATATGAGTACCTCTCCTCGGTGCTATTGCGTCTATTTCGTCAATAAATATAATTGCTGGGGCTACTTGTTTTGCTTTTCTGAATATTTCTCTAATTCTTCTTTCAGATTCTCCAACCCATTTAGAAAATATTTCTGGTCCTTTGATTGCAATGAAATTAGCTCCAGATTCGTTTGCAACTGCTTTAGCTAATAGTGTTTTACCTGTACCTGGAGGACCATATAGCAATACACCTTTTGGAGGTTCAATTCCTAATTTTTCGAATATTTTTTTATATTTTATTGGCCACTCTACTATTTCTCTTAACTGTTGTTTCACATCTTCCAAACCACCAATGTCTCCCCATCTAACTTTAGGAACTTCAACATATACTTCTCTCATAGCAGATGGATGAATCATTTTCAAAGCCTCCATAAAATCTTCCTCCGTAACTACAAGTTTTTCATATAACTCTGTAGGTATTTCTCTATCTTCATATTTTTCTATTTCTGGTATTAATCTTCTGATTACATTCATAGCAGCTTCTTTTACTAAAGCTGCTAAGTCAGCTCCAACATATCCATAAGTAATTGAAGCTAATTTCCTAAGTAATTTATCTTTCTCTTCTTCAGATAATAAAACATATTTTTCTCCTTCTAATTTTCCTAATGGAACTTTTCTAGTATGTATTTTCAGTATTTGATACCTTCCTTCCTCATCAGGTACTGGAACTTCTATTTCTCTATCAAATCTTCCCGGTCTCCTTAATGCAGGATCTATAGCATCAGGTCTATTAGTAGCAGCTATTACAATTACCTTACCTCTTTCTTTTAATCCATCCATTAATGTAAGTAATTGAGCAACAAGTCTTCTCTCTACTTCACTAGTATCTCCTTCTCTCTTAGGTGCTATTGCGTCTATTTCGTCAATAAATATAATTGCTGGAGCATTTTTTCTAGCTTCTTCAAATATATCTCTCAGCTTCTTTTCAGATTCTCCAACATATTTAGAAATTATTTCTGGCCCATTTATAGCAATGAAATGTGCTCCAGATTCGTTTGCAACTGCTTTAGCTAATAGTGTTTTACCTGTACCTGGAGGACCATATAGCAATACACCTTTTGGAGGTTCAATTCCTAATTTTTCGAATATTTCTGGATGTTTTAAAGGTAATTCAACCATTTCTCTTACTTTTCTAACTACATCATCCATTCCTCCAATATCTTCATATCCAACTTCTGGAACTTCTTCTCTTATTTCTGGAGCTTGAGGTAATAATTCTATCTCTGTTTCTTCAGTAACTATTACCGCTCCTTTAGGATTTGTATTTACAACCACCAATTTTATTTCACCACCAAAGCTAAAAGAAAAAAAGTCTTCTATAGAAAATATTTCAGAAAATGGGCTATATTTACCATAAAGAGAAGATAAAGATATTACTATATAGTCTCCCTTAACTAGAGGTCTTCCCAAAAGCATTCTTTTCAAATATGTTGGATGTATACTATAAGTAACATTCTTTACAGCTGGAGCTAAGATTACTCTTGAAGCTTCTTTTACTTCTGCTTTTCTAACAGTAACGTATCCTCCGAATGTAGCACCAGCATTTCTTCTTACAGTTACATCCATCCTTATAATACCTAAACCAACATCTTGAGGTAAAGATAATTGTGCTATAGCGACAGTTTTTCTTTTTCCTTCTATTTCTACAACGTCTCCAACTTTTATTCCTAATTTTCTCATAACTTCTGCGTCTATTCTTACTATTCCTTTACCAATATCATTCTGATACGCACCAGCAACTTTTAATTTTACTTCTGGTACTCTATTAGAATCATTATTGCCGACCATTTTATTTTATTAAAATTTAGGTTTATAAGTAAACAATTTAAATATTGAAATTCTCAATTATAATATGGCTATTAACTTAAAAAAGATATCCCAAACTTATGGAAGTAAAGTATATACGGAGGATGGGTATCTATTAGGAGAAGTGCTAGATGCAGTAATAGAAGGAAATAAAGTATATGGTTGGAAAATAAAAGTATTAAATCCATCTCTTGTAGGAAGAGGTGTAAAAGGATTATTAGTGCAGCATTTGCTTATTAGAGCTATGGGGCAAATATGGATTGTTTCTAGAGCAGTATATTCTATAAAATCTCATGAAGAAGAAACTAATAAAAGAGAAGAAACTAGTAAAGAAAATATAAATATAAAAGTAGAAAAAATAGAATAAGTTATCTATATGCAGTAGTATAGTGCTTTCTAGCCTTAGATGTTGGTGATTTTCTCTGTTCTTTTCTTCTTACATCAGATTTTAACAGCCAAGGATCATATTGTATAAATAGATTTTTTAATTTTTCGTCATCGAAATATTTGACTAACGCTTTTGCTATTGCTGTTCTAGCGGCATCTGCTTTACCCATAACTCCCCCACCCTCTACAATTACCTTTATATCTACTTTTGATATATATTCTTCACCAGCAAGTACGAGCGGTTCTAAAATCCTAACCCTAGCTAACCAAGGATTATAAACTTCTATAGGTATTGAATTTATTTTTACCCTTCCTTTGCCCTCTTTTATATATGCTCTAGCAATGGCTGTCTTTCTCTTACCTACAGTAACTATGACCATATTTTTATTTCATTTCAAGATTATTTTATAAATCTTCTTCATATCTTCCTGTAGCAATCTTACTTTCTTTAACAGCTTTTTTCATATTTTCTATGTCTTCTTCTGGAAGAGGTTGAATCTCTGCTCTATATCCACTTATTTTCAGATATTTATCCCAATGAATTATAATTCCTTTATCTGTAATATCAAAAGGATGTCTAACCATAGATATCTTAGTGTCTCTCATCTTCCATACAATTATAGATCTATATAATTTTCCATCTATTTCATCCAAATCTAATCTAATTATTCCGTCAACTGCATGTTCTACACCAGGACCTCCAAATCCCCTTTCTCCAACAGATACTTGACTAACAAATATTGCAGTACATCCCAAACCAGCTAATACTCTTTTTAATGTCATAACAGTAGATCTAGCTACTGCTGGTTTAGCTAAATATAAAGTACTAACAGAATCTACTACAACTCTATTAGCATTAATTTCTCTTATAGCTGTTCTCAAAACATCTATAAACTCTCTAAGATCATTTAAATCTTTTATAACATATTTTTCTTTTTGAGCATAAGCACCAACTCCTCCAGTAAAAGCATCTATTATAGCAAATTTTCCTTCTTTTTCAAATTTAGATACATCCCATCCAAAATGCGAAAAACTTCTTAAAACGGATATAGGATGCTCTTCTAATGTAACAAAAAGTCCATTTTCCCCATTTATTAAACCGTTATATAAGAATTGTTTTGCCATAATAGATTTTCCAGTTCCAGGTCCTCCAGATAATAATACAACATTTCTTTCTGGAATTCCTCCATATAATATTTCGTCTAGTCCTGGAATATATGTTCTAACTCTTCTTATTTCCATTTATATATATTATAAAATAAAAATATAAACTACACTATTCAGAAGGATTATAACCTATTTGCTTAGATATATCAATTAGATAGTAGTATTTTATTCTCCTCTTAGACTTTTTTATCCTTTCTGTAATGTCAGCATCTTTAAAAGTTTCCAATGTTACATTTTTATATTCTTCTGGTACTCCTAAAAATACTTTTACCCTTTTCAAAGCTATTCTTCCACGATAATTTTTAGGCAACATACCTCTAATAACTCTTCTTAATATTTTATCAGGTCTAGTAGGATAAAATGGTCCCTTTAACCAATCTCCTCTTTCATTTACTTTATGATTCCAATATTTAACTAAGAAATACCAATCACCAGTTATCACAGATTTTTCAGCATTAAATATATAGATCTCATACCCCATTAACGCCAACTTTGCTACTTTAGAAGCTAATCTTCCAATAACCTGATTTTCTGCATTTATATATTTTTTTCCAATAACCATCATATTAATATTCTTACATTAGATCCTTTAGGATTTTCCTTTACAAGCTCCTCTATGTTCATTATTTTAATATTATTTTTAGATAACTTTTCGATAGCATTATTTGAGAATTTCCATGCAGCTATTTTTATATTTTTACTTACATAACCTACTCCCAAAACTTTTCCAGGAACTAAAATAGTTTCTCCATCTTTAGAATATTTGTTTATCTTATATAAATTAACTTCGACTCTATTCCTAGTTGGTTTACTTAATAGTTTTGCAACATAAAACCAAATCCTTGCTCCATTTTTCTTTCCTTCTTTCTTAAGCATAGCAATTAATTTTCTTAAATATATGTTGGTAGGACCTGTCCTTTTTACCATAAGAATCTTTATTTAAAAAATAAATTTAAAAGTTATTTTTTATCAAAATCTCGAGATATTAATGAATATGTAGCTCCTTCCTCATTCATATATTTTGAGCTCTTCCTTTGATCATACGGTATTTCTACATCTTCTATTTCATAGAAAACAATTTGACCAACTTTAGTCAATGGATATATTTTTATTGGAAATTTATTTACATTTATTATTTCTAGAGTAAGATGACCACCATATCCTGGATCTATCCATCCAGCAGAAGTATGAATTAATAACCCTAATCTGCCTATAGAAGATCTACCATGTATTTGAGCAGCAATATTCTTCGGCAATCTTATATATTCGTATACAGATGCTAAAATAAATTCGCCAGGATGAATTACTATCGGAGTATTTTCATTTTTTAATATATATAAATCTGAATATTTTCCAACATGAATTGTATAATTTTTATCTTCAATTCTATATAAAACATCGTCATTATAGTTCATTATATCTAAAACTTCCATGTTTATAGTTTTAAATACCCTAAATTTGAAACCTATTCTAATATCTAAAGAGGATGGTCCTACTAAATTTTCGTCAAATGGATCTACAACTATTTTTCCACTTTTTATATATTCCTTTATTTTTTTATCATTTAACAACATTTTTATTAATTTAACATAAACCTTAAAAATGGATATAATACTTAATATCTTTAAAAATTGGGGTTTCTCCTTTTGGTGGCCAGTTGATTTAGAGTATAATATTAAAACTAATGGTGATTGGAGAGTAGAAGTATTAGTTGGTTCTATATTAACACAAAATACAAAATGGTCTCTTGTAGAAAAAAATATAAATTTATTGAAACTTATTAATTTTGAATTTAGCCTAGAAAATTTAATAAGAATTAGAGAAGATTTAATAAAAGTACCTTTTAAAAAAAGAAAAGCAGAGACAATAAGAAATGTAGCAAAATTTATATTAGAAAACTTCGGCTCTATTAAAAATATGAGAAAAGAAGATTTATTTTATTTAAGAAATAATTTACTAAAAATAAAAGGTATTGGCAAAGAAACTGCAGATGTAATTTTATTATATTCTATAGAAAAACCAATTTTTGTAATAGATTATTATACCAAAATGTTACTAAATGATTTTTCAGAATATGATATTTTAAGGAAAAAACTAGAAAAATATGTGAAAGAAAATTTTGCCTTATTTGAAAAAATTCTTATTAAAAAGATGAAAGAGATAGACTGTAAAGACGCTTTAGCTGAGTATTTTAATTATAGAGATTCTAATAAAGATACTCCATTATGTATATGTAATTATACAGAAGTTGACTTTCATGACAAACTAGTAATAATATATAAAGAACTTCATGGTATGATAGATACTTATATGAAAATAAAAAAATTTCATAGTATTTATTTTTAATGAACATATATGACTATAATAAAGCTTCAGAACTACTAAAAAATAGAATTAAAATAAAAGACTTAGAAAAAATAGAATATGAAAAAGAAGTTGTCTTAGCAGGATGGATTATAAATATAAAAATTTTGGGAAATATTGGATTTTTAATATTAAGAGATAAAAGTGGAGATGTACAAATAACAATAAAAAAAGATATTTTTGGAAATATAGATTTTTTAAAAGACTTATCTGCTCATACTTTTATAGTAGTAAGAGGAGAATATATAAAAGGAATAGCTAAGAAATATAAAGAGATTTTAGCTAAAGAAATATACTTATTAGGAAATATTGCAAAACCTCTGCCAATAGATGAAAATTCCTCTTTCGAAAAAAGATTAGACTATAGATGGATAGATTTAAGAGATCCGAAAAAATCTATAGTAATTGATATATTTTCTGATTCTATAAAACATATAAGAGAATTTCTTTATGAAAATGATTTCATAGAAATATTTTCTCCCAAGATATTAGGATATCCGTCAGAAGGTGGGGCTGAAGTTTTTGAAGTGAAATACTTTGAAAAAACAGCATATTTAGCTCAATCCCCACAATTTTATAAACAATTAGCAATAATAGCTGGTTTTGAAAGGGTTTTCGAAATAGCACCAGCCTTTAGAGCCGAACCATCTTTTACTTCTAGACATTTAACTGAATTTACATCTGTAGATATAGAAATGGGTTATATTTCATCTCATCATGATATAATGGATTTAGAAGAAAAAATGATAAAATATACTATCGAAAAACTAAAAGAAAAATATAATATTGAGGTTTCTTTAAAAAATAAAATTCCAAGAATAAAAATGGAAGAAGTATATGAAATATTAGATAAAAAATATATAAAAGAAAATGGAGATATTAGTTCAGAAGGAGAAAAAGTTTTAGGAGAATATGTTAAAAAAGAATATGACTCTGATTTCGTATTTATAACCGATTGGCCTTGGACAGCAAGACCTTTTTATCATATGAAAGGAGAACCTATGAAAGATGGAAGAGAAACTACTAAAAGTTTTGACCTGTTATTTAAAGGATTAGAAATAACAACTGGATCTCAAAGAGAACATAGATATAATATCCTAATAGAACAAATAAAACAAAAAGGATTGAATATAGATAATCTAAGATTTTTTGTAGAATTTTTCGAATATGGATCTCCACCCATGGGTGGTTTTGGATTTGGACCTGCAAGATTTGTAAAACAATTATTAAATATAGAAAATATAAAAGAAGCTGTATTCATAGCAAGAGATCCAAAAAGATTATTCCCTTAACCTTTACTTAGTTAAAAAATAATATTATAAGACCCTTTAAATTTTATTTTTTCAGTTATATTTTCTAATTTTTTAATCAATCTATCAATATACGGTCCTTCATATTCTAAATAAAAGTAATATTCCCATGGCATTTTTCTATTAATATTTTTATTATTTTCTTTAGATATCTTAAAAAGTGGCCTAGAGTATATCATAGAAAGATTTATTTTCCCTTCATAAAATACCCTTAAAACTTTATATAAAGATCCTGGCTTATTTTCTATAGTAAATATTATTAGAGATCTCTCTCCACTATAAGTGGGATTTTTAGATATTAAAGAGAATTTAGTATAGTTATTTTCATTATGTATTTCCTTGATTACCTTTAAATTATAATTTTCTACAGCTAATTTTGAACATATGCACACTCCATTATTATATGCTGCTAATCTTGCAGCTTTTGAAGTACTGGGAACAAATTCTACATTTTTGAAATTAAAATCTCTTATATATTTCCCAGCTTCTTTGAATGCATAATAATTAGTATATAAAGTATCTTTAAGATCTCCATCAGAAGAAGCTAAAAACAGTTCTATCTTTTTTATATAAATACTATTAATAAAAATATTTTCGTAAATGAATAAATTATCTAGACTCTCATGTATTGGCCCTTCTAAACTATTTTCTAATGGTATAACTCCACAAGAATCTTCTTTATTAACTCTTTCAAATATCTCGGAAATACTTTCTACATAACTATATTCATAACTTTTTCCACATAAACTTAATGCAGCCTCATGAGAAAAACTATACTCTGGACCTAGGTAGTATATTTTACCAGAACCGACATAAGTAATTATCTAAACCGTATGACCATAGAAAAAATTATGTACAAAAAAATTTAAAAATTTTATATTATAACTAATTATTTTCTTCTTTGTTTAATGTATACTTTGTTAATATATTGACCGCTTCGGAATAATTTAATTTTTTCATCATTGGAAATAGTATTACTTCTTTTATACTTTTTAAACCCAATAATAACATTATTAACCTATCTACTCCAAGACCCATTCCACCCGCAGGTGGCATACCATACATTAAAGCTTCTATAAAATCTTGATCATATTCATGTGCTTCTTCAAATCCTAATTCTCTCATCTTAGCTTGTTCCAATAGTAATTCGTTTTGTATTATTGGATCATTCAATTCTGAATATATGTTTGCGATCTCTACTCCAAGTAGATAAGCCTCTGCTCTCTCTACCAAATTTGGATCTCTCCTACTAAGTTTACATAATGGAGTACTTTCTTTAGGATGCTCTATTATAAAAGTAGGTTCTATTAATTTATCTTCTACCAAAGTTTCAAATAATTCTGTTATAGCCAGACCTCTGTTATATTTTTTTACTTCCATCTCTATGTTATATTGTCTCATTATCTCCATTATCTCTTCATCCGACATTTTAGCAACATCTAATCCCGCATATTCTTTTAATGCATCATACATGGTCAATCTTTTCCAAGGTGGTTTTAAATATATTTTTTTACCTTCATATTCTATGTATTCTATTCCAAATACATCTTTAGCTATTCCATATACAAGATTTTCTGTTATTTCCATCATTTTATCTCTATTTATATAAGCTTCATATGCTTCTAACATTGTAAATTCTGGATTATGTGTAACATCAATAGATTCATTTCTAAAATCTGGCCCTATTTCAAATACTTTATTGAATCCGGCAACAAGCATTCTTTTTAGATATAATTCTGTAGCTATCCTTAAATACCAATTTTCTTTTAGATCATTTACATATGTTATAAATGGTCTGGCATTAGCTCCACCATAAACCGGTTGTAATACCGGAGTTTGTATTTCAATATATCCCAAATCCTCAAAATACTTCCTTATATAACTTATTGTTTTAGATTTAAGTTCAAATATTTTCCTCACATTTTTATTCATCAAAATATCCAAATACCTTTTTCTATATCTTTCATCTACATCTTCTAACCCAAACCACAAATCTGGTAGAGATATTAGAGCTTTAGACAAGATAATCCAATCTTCTGAAAATAAAGATAACTCTCCAGCCTTTGTTCTACCTATTTTTCCATAAAATCCAACTATATCTCCTCTTTGAATAAACTTTGATGCATCTTCAAAATTCTTAGTAATATCTGCTTTTACTACAACTTGTAACTTTTCTCCTTCTTCATATAAATCATAAAATATTATTCTACCATGTTTCCTTATTGAAAAAACTCTACCAGCTACTTTTACATATTTATCTATAAACTTTTCTGGATCTCTTATTATTTCTTTTATATCATTTGTCTTATCGAATTCGTATGGATATGGATTATAACCCTTTTTCTTCATTTCTTCCAATATTTTCAACCTATTTACTATATCTATCTCCAAGCCAGTTTTATATAGATCTTTATCTACCATAGCATGATGTGAATCAGAATTTAATATAGGACTATCGTAATTTTTAAAAAAATCTCCATTTTCAAATCTTCCGATCAACACTCATTTTATATCTTAACTTAGAAAATCTTTTAAATATTTCAACTAATGTTATACTCGGTCAAACGAGACTCTACTATTCTGATAATATCGTTATCTTTTAATGACTTTATATACTCTATTTTTTCTTTTACATTAATATTTTTATTTTCATTTAGCATAACATTTGCAAAACACTCGCCAATAATATATTGATCATACTTTTTGTTATTATTTATGTATTCTTTACATTTAAGTAGATTCCTTGGTATATATTTTTCAATATATTGCTTTTCATCTCCTCTAGTAATATAAAACATTAAATAACCTAAACTAGATGCCTTTATTTCACTGGATCCAACCAGAGCATGAGATATTTCATGAGAAAGTATTATATCAACAAATGATAGTGCTAGCGTTCTTTTAGCATCATTAACGTCTCTTACAAGTATTGGATATACAATAGTATTATCTCCAGAAACATCTAGTAATATTAAAAAATTATTATTAATATTTTTTCCTACCAATTTTTCTGATATATTATTTATATCGCTCTCTAAGGTATTTACTCGTACATTGATTATTCTAAGTAATGGTAAATAAGCTGCATAGGAATTTTTATGTTCATATAATAAATAAAAAATAATAGGGAGTGTAGTTAACATGGGAATTGGTATATAGATCGTGTCATTATTTATCATGTTCAAGAACTCAGCAATAGATCCTAAAAGCATGGTAAGGGCTGGTAAAGTAATACTTGGAGATAAACTTGTAACAAGTATAACTTTTTTATTTATCCCTTCTCTTTTTAAAAATTCCATAAAATAATTAAATCTTTCTTCTAATATATCATCAAGACTTATATTGTAGTCACTCATTATTAGTTATTTTTATAGAAATTTTTATAAGTTTTTTTAT
>DAIUEN010000016.1:0-14203 GCA_036845085.1 Candidatus Nanopusillus sp. | reverse complement strand
GCCGTTAAGCCCGCCGCCTGGGGAGTACGGCCGCAAGGCTGAAACTTAAAGGAATAGGCGGGGGGGCACACAAGGGGTGGGGTGTGCGGTTTAATGGGACTCAACACCGGAAACCTTACCGGGGGCGACAGCAGGATGAAGGTCAGGCTGAAGACCTTACCCGACACGCTGAGAGGAGGTGCATGGCTGCCGTCAGCTCGTGCCGCGAGGTGTCCTGTTAAGTCAGGAAACGAGCGCGACCCGTGCCCGCAGTTATACTTCGGATAAATTTTATCCGGAGTGTTCTGCGGGGACTGCCGGCGAAAGCCGGAGGAAGGCGCGGGCGACGGCAAGTCTGCATGCCCCGAATCCCCCGGGCTACACGCGCGCAACAATGGGCGGGACAATGGGTTCCGACCCCGAAAGGGGAAGGCAATCCCAGAAACCCGCTCTCAGTCCAGATTGCGGGCTGCAACTCGCCCGCATGACGGTGGAATCCCTAGTAATCGGGGGTCACTATTCCCCCGGTGAATACGTCCCTGCCCCTTGCACTCACCGCCCGTCAAGCCAACCGAGTCGCTCTCTAGTGAGGCCTACGGAGTCCGTAGGTCGAACTGGAGAGCGGCGAGGGGGGCTAAGTCGTCACAAGGTAGCCGTAGGGGAACCTGCGGCTGGATCTAGTTAAATCTCCGGCATATCCCCAAAATCAAATTTAAATATAACTTAAGAGAATAAGATTATGTTTGAGATAAAGTATAGAGATGTTGCTGGTAGAATTGGATATTTAAAAGTAAATAATAAGAAATTAGAAACTCCATTAATTCTTCCAGTTATTAATCCAAATAACTTAATTATAACTCCGGAAGAAATGAGAAAATATAATATTAAGGCAATAATGACAAATGCATATATTTTATATAAGAAGAAATTTTATGGAGATATACATGAGTTTTTAAAATTTGATGGTATTATAGAAACAGATTCTGGATCATATCAAATGTTACATTATAAAAAAGATCTAGAAGTAACAAACAAAGAAATAATAGAATATCAAATAAATATAAATTCAGATATAATAAATGTTCTAGATATACCTACAGATATTGATAAAAGTCATGAAGAAGCCGAGAAAGAGTTATATTTAACTATTGAAAGGATAAAAGAAGGTATTGATTTAAAAGGAAATAAATTAATAAATGGAGCAGTTCAAGGTGGAATATATTTGGATTTAAGAAGAAAAGCTGCTGAGGAAGTATCTAGACTTAATGTAGATATCTTTGCTATGGGAACAATAGTACCATATATGATAAAATATAAATTTGATAAATTGTTCGAAAATATACTAGAATCTAGGATAATTTTACCATTAAATAAACCTGTACACTTATTTGGGTTGGGTCATACTATAATTCTTCCACTAGCTGTTTCTATTGGTGCTGATATATTTGATTCTGCATCTTATGTCTTGTTTGCAAAAGATTTAAGGATAATAACTCCTTTTGGAACTTTCAGATATGAAGAATCTTCTAATATATTTTTAGAAACTAAGAAAGGTATGTTCCATTTAGAGGAAATAAAAGATTATAGTAAAGAAGAAAAAATTAAAATAATAGCTGAGAATAATTTATATCAATTAATAAAAGAAATAGAATTAATAAAAGATGCGATAAAGAATCAATATTTGATGGATTTGGTTTTGATAAAAGCTCATTCTCATTATTCTGTTTATAAAGCAACAAAGTTGGTATTGGAGAAGTATTATAACTATTTAAAGATGTTAGATCCTGTTAGAAAAAGGTCTGGAATAATATATAGTGGAGATCTAACTGAAATAAGAATAGATGTAAAAAAAGCAATTGAAAGATTGAAAGAGAGGGTAGATCCTAAGGATGTAGAATATATATATGATTATGTATTTCCATTTAATTCCTATAAAAATATAAAATGAACATTTATGAAAGATATGTAAAAAGAGATATTAGAAATTCTAAAAAATTTAAAAGGAGCGAAGAGATAAATATAATAGCTCTAAGATCAAACTCTAAAGATTTTGTTATAGATATAATAAAAAAAATTGATAAAAAGAATAATATGAATTTTAAATTAAATATTCAAGAATATAAATATATAGAAGATGTTCCAATAAAAGATGACATAATATATATAATACCAATAGAAGCTGTTTTTCTATCTTTTTTAGTTTATAATTATATCAGTAAAGAAAATTATAAGTATTTGATAAAAAAGAAATTCAAGAATTCATATAATATAGCATATAATGTTTCAGAATATTATATTTCTAAAATTAATAATAAAAAAGAATATTATTTTACAAGAGAATATGCTGATATTTTATCTTTTATATATAAGATTATATCTTTAAAGGAGAAATATGTATTTGGCATGAAAAACTTTTTAGAATATTTTTCGAAGTATTATTTATAAGTATATTCTCGTTATTAATTAATAATGCCTGTATTTATGTTAAGGGGATACTCTCTAGAAGAATTGCAAAAGATGAGTATTGAAGAATTTGCAAAAAAAGTTGCAGATGCAAGGGTTAGAAGGACTTTAATAAGGAGATTAAAGCTAGGTTTTCCTCCAGAATGGGAAAACTTTTATAATAAATGTAAGTTACAGAAGGAAGGTAAATATAATAAGCCAGTGAAGACCCATGCAAGAGAAATCGTTATACTACCATTTATGGTTGGATGTAAAGTTGCTGTTTATAATGGAAAAGAATTTGTAGAATTTACTATAAGAGAAGAAATGATTGGTAGGAGATTAGGAGAATTCGTATTTACAACAAAGAAAGTACAGCACTCAGCTCCAGGTATTGGAGCTTCTAAATCATCTAAATTCTTAAAGGCTAGTAAGTAAATTTATATTTTTCCAATATCTAATATAGAAATACCTATATTTTTTGGAGATATAGGTATTATTACTTTAAATAATATGATTACTAAAAATAGGAAGATTAAAATATATTTAGCACCTGCTTTATAGGAATTTTCATACATTTTACCCATCGCTAGACCTGCAAAGATTGCTTGTATTATAGATAAATGGTACATAAGCAAAGATATAAATTCTATATTCACCTTATTTTCTTGTCCAGGGATAGAAATCTGTAAGAAAGGTAATAAGAATATATTGAATGTATATACTATACCTAAAAAGAATATAAACACTAGATATGAATGTATTATATTTTCATGAATTTCTGCTCTTTTCTTTTCTTTTATTTTATTTATTTCTAGGTAGCTATTTATATTTGCTTCTATACTTTCTTCTAATTTCCCACCACTTTCATAAATATCTAAAATTGTTTTTATATATCTTTTTATTGTTGGATTTTCACTTTCTTCTGCAAAAGAAATTAAAGAATCTTTTAACCCAATGCCCCAATCTAATTTAGCTGATAGATTGTTTATTAGTGGTTGTAACCTTTTATAACCAGACTTTTCTATTTGTTTTATAGCTACTGATATAGGTAAGCCAGATTTTAATAATTGCGCAAGATCTAATAGAAATCTTGTAAATTCTTCTTCCGTCTCCTTATGGATTTTGTTTAATATTTCTTGGTATAATAAATAAGGTATTAATGATATAGAAAAAGAAGATATTATAGAATCACTTATTGGATTTTTCAAAATAAAATAAAAAATATTAAATAGAATTACAAATAAGATTATTACTATATATTCTATTTTTAGTTTCATAGTCTAGAAATTCTACCAAATACAAATAATGAGCCTACATTTATAATTGGTAATATTATGTATACAGCTATTGCCAAAAAAGTAGAAATATCTATACTATATGCTTGTTGTAATATACTTGTTAGCATTATTCCCATAGATATCAAAATCATTGGGATTGTAAGTACCATTCCTACGTATAAATCTGAAAAAGTTTTCATTATCTGACCCAACTTTTCCAGATAACTTTGATAATTTATCATCACATTTTGCGCATAAACAACCAAAAATTCTGATATTTTTCTACCAGATATTATTGTTAATTTTAACTCATCTAAAAATTCTCTTAAATCATTTGATATTGTTTGATCTTTTAAATTATCTATAGCATCTGTTAAACTTAAACCAAACTCTAACATTTGATATAATTTGTGAAATTCTTTTGATAAATATCCGTATTCTGTAGTTTCTGCTATAATTTTTATTATATATTTTATTTCTATTCCAGATTGAGCTAAAGATGCCATATGTATTACTACATATGGAAGATTAGATCTAATGTTATATATTACTTCTTTTTTCTTTTCGTTAATATAAACATAAATAATTCCTATCAAGGCAGCAATAATTATCAAACCGGAAAAAAATGCAAAAATATTAGTATAATACAAAGACAAAAAAATTGAAATTTGTATTAATACCAAAAGTAAAAATAATACTAGAGATAAAAATGATGAAGGATCAATATCTATATAAGAATTTTTTAAATTTTCTCTTATTATATAATATAGTTGTGGATATCTATCCAGAATATTTTTAGAGAAATTATAAAAAATCTTGTTAGACAAGCTAATTATATAATCCTTTATTTCTGAAATAAAATTTATATCATTATTGATTTTTTTTATTGGCCTTTTATTTATCTTTATTTCTTCTTTTTTATATTTCTTTTTTTGTTCTTCTTCTATAAACTTTTTTATAAGAGAGTATTTTTTCTCAAAAATTATGTTTTTTTCTATTTCTTTAACTTTTTTGTCATAAGTTTCTATGATATTTTTGTATTCTATTACTTTTTGTATGTTTTGATTATTTGTATTAGAATTGTTTTCTAAGAATTTTAAAGTTAAATTTAAGTTATGCAATATATCTGAAACTTTTAGTAGATAATCTAGTTTTTTAAAATTTAGTTCTCTTATTTCTAAATCTATGGCTCTGATATTTCTTTTATATTCTTTTTCATTTAAGTATCCATTCATGTACAATTTTTCTATATTTTTTTTCCACGTATCTTTTTCTTCTATCGATTTATCTATATACTCTACTCTTTTTAAGAGTTTATTTACCTTATTAAGTTCTTCATCTACTCTTTTTAGTATCTCTATATCTATCATTACTATAATTTATATGAACTTACGTATATAATAGTCTTATCATGTTTAAAATAAATCTATATACAGAAAAGAGATTGAATTTGGAAAGACCCACAGACTTGACATCACTGAATATAGTTTATCCTCTTATAGAACCATATGCTTATGCACACATATATTTTGATAAAAATACTTCTAATATAATTTATGAAGTAGTAGAACCACCTTTAAATGAAAAAGAAAAAGAAATATATAATATTGTATCTTCAGAAATTAAACATTTACTAATTATAAAACTATCTGAATTAAAAGATATAAACCAAGTAATATCTTATTTAGAAAGGTTGTATAATTTTATTTTATCGGAGTATGGTATTAAAATAAATGATGAAAATTCTTATAATAGAATTTTTTATTACATTTTTAGGGATATATATGGATATTATAAAATAGAACCGTTGATGAGAGATCCTTATATAGAAGATATAGAATGTTCTGGATCTAATATTCCTGTTTTTGTAGTTCATAGGATATTTGGAAATTTAAAAACAAACATTGTATTAAATGAAGAAGAGATAATAAATATAATAGAAAAGTTTACTTTAAGGGCAGGTAAGCATATATCGTATGCAGAACCATTATTAGATGCAACATTACCAGATGGATCTAGAATTAATGCTACTTATTCTAAAGATATTACAACAAGAGGTCCAACATTTACTATTAGAAAATTTAGAGATATTCCTTGGAGTCCTATAGAATTAATTAAGATTAATACAGCAATTCCAGAAATATTTGCTTATTTATGGTTAGCAGTGGAATATAAAAAGAATATAATAATAATTGGAGGTACAGCTTCTGGAAAGACAACTTTCTTGAATGCAATTTCTATGTTTATACCACACAATGCTAGAGTAGTATCTATAGAAGATACAAGAGAAATAAAGTTATATCATCCAAATTGGATACCTTCTGTAGTTAGATCTTCTTCTTCTATGGTAGATGAAATTTCTATGTTTGATTTACTAAAATTATCTTTTAGACAAAGGCCAGATTATGTTATTGTTGGTGAAGTAAGAGGAGAAGAGGCTTATGTAATGTTTCAGGGGATGGCTTCTGGACATGCAGCTTTATCTACTATGCATTCTACAGATGTAAAATCTTTAATAAATAGATTAGTTTCTCCTCCTATTAATTTATCAAAATATTTGGTAGAGCTGTTAAATGTTGTCATAATAATGAGACACGATGTATCTTTTGGAAAAAATTTTAGAAGAGTTGGTGAAATAGATGAAATAATACGTTATAATAAATATAATAGGGTTTTTGTTTGGGATGCCTTCAAAAAAAGGTATATATTTAATAAGAAATCTTATTTACTCTATAAAATATCTAAAGAATATGGTATAAAATATTCAGAGCTATATAAAGAATTAATAATAAGATCTAAGCTGCTTAGAAGATTATTAGATCTTGGTGTATATGATTATGAGACCTTTTCTCAAATTGTAAATATGTATTATTTAAATAAAGAAGAAGTTTTGAGAACATACAAAATAGAATTCTAATAACAATAAAAATTAATTTGATCTGGGGTAAAAGGGTCTATATACCCCACGGGTTTTTCGGACGGCCCGCTGAACTCCTCGGTTTCCCTCGGAGCTTACACGGCCGTCTTAAGTCGGGTCTTCTACCCGAACCCTTAACGGCCGCCTATTTTCGGGGTGGGCTTCGCCCTTAGATGCTTTCAGGGCTTATCCCTTGGGGCGTGGCTGCCGGGCCTGCCCTTATCGGACAGCCCGTCGACTAGAGGCCCCGACCCGCCGTTCCTTTCGTACTAGGCGGATCTTCCCCTCAGGCGGCCGGCACTTCCGACAGTTATAACCGAACTGCCTCGCGGCGTTCTGAACCCATCTCACGATCCCCTTTAATGGGTGGGCACCCCCACCCTTGGCGGCTTCTGCACCGCCAGGATGGGGAGAGACGACAACGATGTCGCAAACCGCGGGGTCGATGGGGGCTCTCGCCCGCGACGGCGCTGTTACCCCCGGAGTAGCTTTTCCGCCAGCCCGTACCCCCACCAATGGGAGTACGGGGTTCGCTAGGCCCGGGTTTCCCCCCTGCACCCCTTGATGGTCGGGGTGCAGTCAGGCCGGCTTTTGGCCTTGTCCTCCACGGCGGATTTCTGTCCCGCCTGAGCCGACCTTATGGACCCCGCCGATATCTTTTCGGCGAGGTGCCGCCCCAGCCAAACCGCCCACCTGCCGCTGTCCCTTAACGGTTAGCCCTGAGAAGCCCAGAGGCGGGTGTTGCATTGGTGCATCTTCCCGACCTAGCGGCCAGGATTCATTGCTCCCCGCTACGCTACACACCAGGCCCCTCAG
This sequence comes from Candidatus Nanopusillus sp., assembly GCA_036845085.1. Lineage (GTDB taxonomy): Archaea > Nanobdellota > Nanobdellia > Nanobdellales > Nanobdellaceae > DAIUEN01. The sequence continues at coordinate 6,769 of DAIUEN010000016.1, read as the reverse complement.
GGCAACAGCAGGCTGCGGTTAAGCTTCACGGGGTCCTTCTTACCCATCGGAAGTCCCTGGCCTTCTCACCAGGATAGCTTTTCAGGGGGAACCGGCCCGGGACAGTGACGGGCTAGTTACACCGTTCGCAGAGCCAGCATTTAACTGGCAAGGCATTACGCTACCTTAAGAGGGTCAGAGTTACCCCCGCCGTTTACCGGTCCTTAGCCCCCTTGAACGGGGGGTTCAGATACCGGCACTGGGCAGGTGTCGCCCCCAGTACTCACCCTTTCGGGCTAGCTGGGAGCTATGTCTTTGATAAACAGTCCGCCCGTCCTTGTCACTGCGGCCTGCGGTTTGCACAACCGCAGGCACCCCTTCTCCCGAAGTTACGGGGCTAATTTGCCGAGTTCCCTGGGCCGGCTTAACCCCCACGGCCTTAGGCTTTTCACCCAGCCCACCAATACTGGACTTAGTACGATCGCCCCGGATCGGCCTTCTTTCCCTTTTCATAGCCACCTGGCATCGGCTGACCCTTTCGGGCCATCAGGGTTTAAGCCGGTTCTCGCCATGACGGCACTCCCCGGCTTTATCCCCCTTGGCAGGGTAGTGGAATTTTACTCCCACCCCCTGTCAGCCTAGCCAGATGGGTCGGGAAAGAAGGTTGCGTTGCCGCGTCTACCGGGGCGGTGGGGGAATATTAACCCCCTTCCCTATTCCCTAGACTCCTCTCGGAGTCTAGGTTAGGATCGACTAACCCCAGGCTGATTTTCAGTGCCTGGGAAACCTACAGGCTTTCGGCCGATGGGAGTCTCACCCATCTCATTCTTACTACCGCGGGGATTTTCATTCCTGGCGGCTCCAGGCCCCCTTTCAGGGACCCTTCTAGGCCACCAGGACGCCCGCCTACCTCACGCCAGACAAAGTCTGGCGGACTGAGGTATCGGCGGCCGGTTTAGACCCGTCCGTTTTCGGAGCCTTTCCCCTCGCCGGGTGAGTTGTTACACACTCCTTAGATGATAGCTACTTCTAGGCCCACATCCCCGGTGTCTATGGGGAAAGACCCCTTCAACGTCACTTAACCGGCACTTTGGGGCCTTAACCTCAGTCTCGGTTGTTCCCGTCTCGGAGTTGCGGCTTTCCCGCAACCCCCGTCTCCCGGGTTACGGATCCCTCGGCTTCGGAGTTGGACTCCGTAAGGAAACCCTTACGGAATCCGTGGCTCTACACCGAGGGAATCCTACCCGAGGCTTGACTGGGGCCAATTTCGGCGGGGACCGGCTATAACCGGGCCCGATTGGCTTTTCACCTCTATTCCGAGGTCATGGGAGGAGTCATCTCCACCCCTTCGGGCCTCCACGGATACCCGCTTCACCCTACCTCGGAATAGATCGCCCGGCTTCCGGTCATACCCGAGTGACTTGCCGCCTTTATGGGACGGTCTCCCTCGGAAACCCTGCGGAGACTCGGTTTCCCTACGGCTTCGGCATAAGCCTTAACCTCGCCACTCGGGTAAACTCCCCCGCGAATTCTTCGACACTCACGGTAGAACCGGATAGCAGGGTATATACTACTCATCTGTCGCCAGATTTTCGTATATACCCTGCTTAACCGGCCCTACCAGACCATCCCCGTCCGGTTTCAGGCTCTTTTCACTCCCTATCACGGGTTCTTTTCACATTTCGGTCGCCCTACTAGTTCGCTATCGGACTCGGGGAGTATTTAGCTTTGGGAGTTGGTTTCTCCCATCTTCCCGGCGGAAATTCAACCGCCGGTACTCTGGGAGTGGGGAATTCCCACAAATAAATACCCTACGGGGCTGTCACCCTCTATGGCCCCGGACTTCCACCGGAGTTCGGGTATTTATTTGTGGGAAAGCCCCCATCCCAAAACCCCACATTTCCTACGGATTACTCCGTAGGATTCAGTTTAAGCTCTTCCCCGTTCGGTCGCCCCTACTAGGGGAATCACTTTTGTTTTCTTTTCCTGCGGGTACTAGGATGTTTCCCTTCCCCGCGTTCCCCTCCCTTACGGGATATAACGGGATATCCCATTCGGGGATCCCGGGATCAACGGTTGCATGCACCTACCCCGGGCTTTTGGCAGCTTGCCGCCCCCTTCTTCGGCTCCCGAGCCTATGCATCCACCGGACGGGTTATTGGGGTATATAGACCCCTTTACCCCTTCATCTTTTAATCAGGATCCCTCTCTTATGATTGCATAAGAGAGGTCATTATATGAATATATCACTAATACAATGGCAAAATTTAAAAATTAAATATCGAGAATTTTTATAAAGAGTTATGCCATAATATAAATTTTAATGAAGAAAGATGAAGACTTTTCAGAATGGTATAACAATATTATAAGAGATACTAAAATAATTGATGATAGATATCCTATAAAAGGAATGCCTGTTTATACGAACTATGGATATTTTATGATAAAAAAAATTCTTTCAGAATTAGAAAAATTGTTGGATAGTGAAGGATTTTCAGCATATTGGTTTCCAATATTAATACCCTATGAAATATTTAGGAAAGAGAGCGAACATATAAAGGGATTTGAGAAAGAAGTTTTTTATGTTAAGCCATCGAATCCTGTAGAAGAAGAAGTGGAAACAGTTTATATTCTAAGACCTACTTCAGAAACAGAAATGTATTATATGTTTTCTCTTTGGATTAAATCTTATAGAGACCTTCCATTATTGACTTATATGACTAATACTGTATACAGATATGAAACAAAAGCTACAAAACCTTTGATAAGAGGGAGAGAAATACTTTGGAACGAAGCCCATACTGTTCATAAAGATAGAGACGATGCTGAAAGAATGATTGTTAAATCTATGGAAATATATTCTAAAATATTTTGGGAATTTTTATCAATTCCACACTTCTGGGTTATGAGACCTGATTGGGATAAGTTTGCTGGAGCTGATTATACCATGGCTGCTGATACAATATTACCAGATGGTAAATTCTTGCAGATAGGTACTACTCATTTATTGGGAAGGAATTTTTCTAAAGCTTATAATATAGTATTCGAAGATAGACATCCTCTAGTTAAGATAGATAAAAATAAATTTGAGTCATACGATGAAAATGGACATAGATATGTTTTTGAAATAGATAGAGATTTACTAACTATTACTGGAGGAAATTTAATAATAAAATCTAAAATATACTATCAAGGAGAGATATCTGAAGATAATGTAGACTTAGTAAATACAATTTTAGATATTTTTTACAAAAATGTTAAAGATGTAAAATTAGTAAACAAAAAATACGTATGGCAGACTTCTTTTGGGATCTCAATGAGAACATTAGCAGCAGTAATATCTATACATGGAGATGATATTGGATTGATATTACCATTTAATTTAGCTCCTATACAAATTGTTATAATCCCAATATATCAAAAAGAATATGATAATTCTAAAATATTAGATTATTGTAATAAAATATATAATATCCTCAAAGATAAATATAGAGTTAAATTAGATTTGTCTGAAGATAGAACCCCAGGATGGAAATTTAATGAATATGAAAAAATGGGAGTTCCGATAAGGATAGAAATAGGTAAAAAAGAGGTTGAAAATAATACTGTTATTGTATCTGTTAGGAAATTTAATTCTCAATCTCAAAAATATGAAATAGATTTTACATATTTACTTTCATCTTTAGAAAATATAATATCAGACTATGAAAAGGAATTAAAAAATAGATCGCAAGAATATATAAAAAGTAAAATTATAAAAATAGAAAGTTTAGATGAATTAAAGAATAATTTAGGAAATAAGTTAGCCTTTAAAATACCATTTTGTATGGATGAAAAATGTGCAGAAAATGCTAAAAGGGCATTCTCTATCGATATAAGAGGGATAGATTATAATAATCCTGAAAAGGCTGATGGAAAAAAATGTATTTTCTGTGGAAGAGAAGCAAAATATTATGTATATGCTGGAAAATCTTATTAGGTGCCCGTAAGCCGCCTTTAGTATATATTTTTCTTATCGGCTATCCTTTTACCAACGGGACGCCCTTTCAAGGTAGTGTATACCTCTCCAGGTTGATCTTGAGTTGCCTCAAGATCTTAACCTTTCATCTTCATCGGTATACACCCCTGGGTTTCTGTGGCGTTGCCGGGAATTCCTTCCCCCCGGTTTTCCGGGCGTTTTTAACGGTAGGCGGACTTTCCAACGGGCACCTATTTAATAAGCTTTATTTTTAAAATATATAAATATGGTGGAAAGTAGGGAAATGTCTCCTCAAATATTTGGAAAATTTAATATTAAAAAAGAAGATTCTATAATAACAATAGATGGTAAAAAATTTATAATGTTGGTATTTGTATTTGCCATAATACTAATCTTATTGAATATTTACTTAGGATGTCGATTGTAGAAGATCCAGAATATAAGAGATTATATAATACAGTAATGCATATTTACAATGTTTCTTTAAAAAATAATAAAGGTTACGAAAATGTAAAAAATTTAATACAAAATATTGTAGATTATTTTGAGTTTATAATAGAATACTTTTTAAATAAGTTTTTAGAAGAAAAAAAGATAGAAGAAATCCCTGAAGAAAGTATGAAAAAGTATAAATTATTTTTAGAAAAAATAGAAAATCCGAAAATAGTAGAGATATTATCAAATTATCCAAAGCTTAAAAAGTATTCTAAAAGCGAGATAATAATATCTAATGAATTCAGAAAAAATATGTTAATAAAATTTAGAAGTTTAAATTACGAAGAAACAGTTGATATAAAATTTTTTAAATCTATTATAGAAAATATAAGGTCTTTAAATGAGGAATTAAAGAACATATAATGGCTAATGTTATTACTATAACTTCTGGAAAAGGTGGTGTCGGAAAAACTTTCTTTTCTATAAATTTCTCTAGATATCTATCTATATTAGAATTTAAAACTTTATTAATAGATTATAATTTATCTACTCCGAATATTTCAATTAACTTAAGAATAAGAGATAACAATAAAAATATTCACAAGTTTTTGAGGGGGGAAATTGGTATAAGAGATTGTATCCACAATTTCAGAGAAAATTTAGATATAATACCTGGAAGTTTAAGAATCGAAGATATTGTTTATACTGATATAAGTAAAATATACTATGGTATACAAGAACTTTATAATGATTATGACTATATTATAATTGATTCTGCTGCAGGTATTGGAAGAGAGGCTTTAGAAGCGATTAAATATGCGGATGAAATATTTATAGTAACAAATCCAAAAAAATCTGCTTTATTAGATGCATATCGTGTTATAAAAGTTTCAGAGAAATTAAATATAAAAATTCTTGGAGTTATATTAAACAGATTTAGAGAAGATAAGAAAATACCTTTACATAAGTTAGAAATGTTTTTAACGAAGCCAATATATGGTATAATACATGAAGATAAATATGTTGAAGAAAGTATGGAAATTGGTGTACCTTTAGTCGACTTATACCCAGACTCTATAGCGGCTAAAGATATAGAAAAAATTGTTTTGAAATTTACTGGAAAAAATATAGAAGGAGAAAAGAAAGGGTTATTAGATAAGATTTTTAGTATATTTAGATGGAGATAGATTTTCAATTAGAAAAAATATATGAAGTCTTAGATAAGAAAAAATATAAAAGAGTTTTATTACAATTTCCTGATGGATTAAAACCATATTCAAAAGAAATATATGATATACTATCTAAGAAGTACCCAGAGACAGAATTTTTCATATATTTAGGATCAAATTTTGGAGGATGTGATATACCTGTGTGGTTAGACAAATATGGAATAGATCTTATAATACATTTTGGTCATACACATTTCTATAAATTAAAATTAATATGAAGGAAATATTCTTATTGTTGGGAATATTATTAATAATAATTGGCTTTATACTAATATTACTTTACTTTTTTTATAATATTGGAAATGTAAATTATGCTGGTGTAATATTAATAGGTCCCATACCAATAATATTTTCGAATAACGAAAAATTATTAATTATATCTATAATTATTTTACTGATGATTGTTGTATTTATCTTGATCTTCAAAATACTTTTTTAGTTCTTTAAGGTTTTTAAATATTAAAGTCGCTCCTACAGAAGCTAGTTCTTTTTTCTTACTGACTCCAGTTAAAACAGCTATAACATTAATTCCCGCTCTTTTTGCAGAAATAACCCCATATATTGAATCTTCTATAGCTATCACTTCATAGGGTTTAACATTTAAACATTCTAATATTTTTAAATATCCATCAGGTTCTGGTTTTAAATTATTTATATCATTCCCAGTAATTATACAATCAAACATAGTTCTTATACCTAATTTGTCTAATATTGCAGATGCTAATTTTTTTGAATTGGATGTATATAAACCCAATTTATATTTCTTTTCTTTTATATAAATTAAAAATTCTTTAGCACCAGGAGTAAATTTTACATTATCTATATATTTTTCTAAAAATATGTTTTCAGCTTCTTCTAATATTTTTTCATAATTCAATTCTATGTTATATTTTTTTGATAATAAATATATCATTTCTTTTGGTGAAGAACCATTTGTATCTAAACTATCTTGTAATACTATCCCATATCTTTTCAATATTTCTTTGTGTATTTTTTCAAATATTGGTATGGTATCCACTAATGTTCCGTCTAGATCTATTACTATTGCTTTGAGGTTTAAGAACAACATAAAAAATAATTTAAAATACAAATATAAAAATTTATAATCTAATATTTTATATGAATAATAGTTATATAATGTCTGGAC
>DAIUEN010000015.1:0-14235 GCA_036845085.1 Candidatus Nanopusillus sp. | reverse complement strand
ATGTTATAGAGTACAGAGTTTAAGTAATATTGAATATTATAAGGAATATTAATTGTTCCATAAACTTTATTATCTACAATTGCAATTATAGGTACATCAAAATATTGTCCAGAAGGTAAATTTTTTATATATACAGTACTATTAACTATAGAGATATTCGTTTTTCCAAAAGTAATTATAATATCATTTATATCAAATATTGTTGGATTATACAACTTTATATTTATTATATTTTCTCCAAAATTAAGATAGTTTATATCATAAAAAACTTGTATTTGATTATTCAATGACTGAATGGGTACACTAATAAAAGTAGAATAGTTGTTAATATTTCCTAAAAAATCTCTATAAACTATTTGTAATGGAATTATACAATAATTACTCTGATAGTTGGATGGTATAAATAATTTAAAGTTTGATAATATAGAACTAGATAAATTATTTAAATATAAAGAAGATGGATTTAAAGAACAAGCAGAATAATTAGCTTGTATAAATAAATCATATACTTCTGGTCCGTGATTTGTTATATTTAACACAAGATCTGCAGTGCTACCATAGTAATTATTATGATACTGATAAACATTAATAGTTATATACGAAAAATCTTGAACAGTTATTGGATATACATAAGATATCTTATTATTTCCATTCTTATTCGTATAAGAGCCATTTATTGTTAAATAGTATACCCCCAGAACACATTTTACATATAAATCTAATCCTGTACAGTAATAATTATTTGACCCTAAATTAGAAATATAAAGAGAAGTTGTATTAGAAATTATACACTCTGGATAGTAAATATCTAAATAAATTAATTCACTACTAGATATATCATTATTTACTAAACATACATTTAAGCTTACTTTACTATCTTTACTAATTACTAATGGAGCTATCTTTGTAACATTTATTTGCAACGAATATATGTTATATAGTAAAAATATAGAGATTAAGAAATAAACTATTTTTTTCATAAGTAAGGATTATTGAAAAATTTTATAAATTTATTTTAAAAGTTCAAATAACTCATCTATAGTAGCATTATCTTTTATTATCTTTCCGCTTCTTATTATTATAATTCTATCAGTTCTTTCTGCAATTTTTAGATTATGTGTCACTATTATTACAGTCTTATTTTCTTCCCTATTTAGTTTTTCCAATATGTTTATTATTTCATTAGAAGATTTTTCATCTAAATTTCCGGTCGGTTCATCTGCTAATATTAATTTAGGATAATTAGCTAATGCCCTTGCAATAACAACTCTTTGCTGTTGTCCTCCAGATAGCTGATTTGGATAATTATATAACCTATCTCCCAGTCCAAGTCTTTCTAAAAGTTCTCTAGCTCTACTATAGTTATGATTATTTGCTATTCTTAATGCTATTTCTACATTTTCTATCGCATTTAAATAATTAAATAAATAAAACTGCTGGAAAATGAATCCAATGTTTCTTTTTCTAAATTCTGAAAGTTCATCATCATCCATCTTAGAAACATCTTTTCCAAAAATATATACTTTACCTCTAGTAGGTTTATCTAAACAACCAATAATTGATAATAATGTAGATTTTCCAGAGCCAGAAGGGCCAACTATTGATATATATTCTCCCTCTTTTATTTTTAAATTTATATTATCTAGAGCTTTTATTTCATATCCTCCAACATAATAAATTTTTTCTACATTTTCTAGTCTTACTATCATAAGTGGTATTTTTGACTAAAAATTAAAAATTTGTCTTTGTCCATCTTCTATAAAGAATACATTTTTTCCTAAAGAATATCCCATATTTTCTACTATCTTATAATATGCAGCTTTTTTTATTATATCTCCATGATTTGGTATAATATTTTCTGGATTCAACATTTTTATTAACATTCTATGGTCCTCAGCTTTAGCATGACCAGAAACATGAACATCTTTAATTATATGCGCTTTTTTTCTCTTTAATCTTTCTTCCAAAATTTTCCTATTTGCTTCATTTATTGGATTTGGTATTACATTATTAGCAAATACTATAGTAGTATCTTCTAAATCTAGAGACAATTGATTTTTAGCAATCTTATCTAAAACAGACCCTGGCTCTCCCTGATGTCCCGTTACTATTAGTAAATATTCTTCTTTATTGTTTTCTACTTTCCTAAGAACATTTTTATATTCTCTTGGGTCATCTACTATTTCAGAAACTTCTGAAAAATTATATAAATTAATATCTTCTGCCGCTTTTATATATTTTCCTAAACTTCTACCAATAAATATTGGCTTTCTATTTAATTCATATGATATTTCTACAATAGTTTTTAATCTAGCTATATGTGAGGAAAATGTAGATACCATAATTCCTTTTGTATCTATTGAAAATAAAACGTCATATAGCATATATTTAGCGATAATTTCTGACGGAGATTTACTTTCTTCTTCTGCTCTTGTTGTTTCAGATATTAATAATAAAACTCTCTCTTTTCCTATAGATTTTATTATTTCATAAGAAGGTTTCTTTCCTATTATTGGATAATTATCGAACTTAAAATCTCCAGAATGAATGATATGGCCCTTCTCTGTTATTACATCAATCATTACTGATTGTGGAATAGAATGAGTTATATTTATTAATCTTACTTTAATTTTATCAGATATTTTTATTTCTGAGTTTGGTGATATCTTTTTTATATCATTGTGTAAAACGATCCCGGTATCTTTTTCTTGTTGTTTTATAATATTATACACATAAGGAGTACAATATATTGGTACATTATATTTTGGAGCTATAATATTTACAGCACCCACATGGTCTAAATGTCCATGTGTTATAATTATAGCTTTTACCTTTTCTTTATAATTTTCTAATATTCTATCATCTGGAATTATGTCTAAATTATACAAATCTTCTTTTGATAACTTATTCAGCTCTCCAGTATCTTCATATTCCTGTACTTTATCTACATTTATACCAGCATCTATAATTATTATTTCATCATCAATTCTTATTGCAGTCATATTTTTTCCTATATAAGAATATCCACCTATTCCAATAACTTCAACTTCCATTTTAATAGAATACTAAAACTTAATTTAAGATTTAAGTAATAGAAATTCTTAAAATTTAGACCATAATATATACAACTTTGGAATTTATAAATTTTTTATGATAATTATATAAGATTTTTAATGGTTTATTTATAAGAATTTGTTTATCAATAAAAAGAATATTTATATTTGTAGTAATCTTGAAGGGATAATATTTTATTAAAAATTGTTACTACTATTTTATTGTAAAATTTTCTTATATAAATAAAATTAAAAAATTAAGCAAAATTAATATTTAATGGAAGAAAAGAAATTTGATAAAATTGTTAATTATGCTACATCCAACGGTTTTTTTTACAGAAGCAACCAGATATATGAAGGTAAATCTGGATTCTACGATTATGGATCTATAGGAACCTTATTAAAGAGGAAATATGAAAATCTTTGGAGAATATATTTCGGAAAGCTATTAGAAAATTCATTTGAGATAGAACCAACAAATATAATGGAAAGAAATGTCTTTGTAGCATCAAAACATATAGAATTATTTAATGATCCAATAACAGAATGTAAAAATGGATGTAGATATAGAGCAGATAAATTAATTGAAGAAAAATTAGGTATAAAAGCTGAGTCTTTGACCATAGATGAAATGAACAAAATTTTTAAAAATGGAGATATTTTATGTCCAAAATGTGGTAGTAAATTATCAGAGGTAAAATTATTTAATTTAATGTTTAATATATTTGTTGGACCGGAATCTTCTTTAATAGTAAAATTGGAATATTTCAACAAAAAATATAAGGAAATAGCAGAAGTGCTTAACAAATTAAGTATTTATAAAAAAACAAAAATAACAAAAGGAGAGCTAATGTATATATATAAAGAATATTTAAAAAATAAAGAATTATTTGCTTTTGAATATGAAGATTTTATATATTTCTCAGATAAGGACAAAAAAATCATTATAGGATATCCTCAATTCAATGATGAAGAAATATACCTTTACACTAATGAAGATATAAAAATTTCTCAAGAAACAGACATAAGGTATTTAGAAGAACTATTTAATAATTCAAAATACGTTAAAATAGAAGATATTAATGGGCTATTCGAAATATTGAAAGAATATAATAATCAACTAAAAAATTTAATGTACTTAAGACCAGAGACTGCACAGGGGGTATATGTAAACTTCCCAATAGAATATATAATCAATAGGTATAGATTACCTTTAGGACTATATATAATAGGAAAAGCTTTTAGAAATGAAATATCTCCTAGGAATGCTTTAATTAGAATGAGGGAATTTACTCAGGCCGAATTACAGATATTCTTTGACTACGAAAATAATTTATTTGACTTAGAGTTTGAAAAATATAAAGATCAATTTATTAATGTTTTATTAGTTAAAGATAGAGAAGAAAATATACCATATAAAACTTTGAACTTAGAAGAAATACATAAGCAAACAGAAATACCAAAGTTTTATTTATACTTTTTGTATAAAGTTTTCTTTTTCTTCACAAAAATATTGAAAATTCCAGAAAATAGAGTAAGATTTTATGAATTATCAGAAAATGAAAAATCTTTTTATAATATGTATCATTTCGATTTAGAAATATATTTAGATGATCTAGGTTGGGTTGAAAATGGCGGAGTACACTTTAGAGTACTAAAAATAGATAGTTCTATTGTAGATAAAGTACCTGAAGAGTTAAAGAATGATGTACTAAAGCTATTTTATAAAAGTAATGAAATATTGGTGGGTTACGATTTATGGAACCATTTCTTATTATCAAAAGAAAGAAAATTCATTGCAATTAGGAAAGATGGAACTTTTTTTATTCCTGTAGAATTAGAATTATCTTTTGGAGTTGATAGAAATATATTTTCAATGCTATATATATTTTATGAACACAAAGACAGAGAAATATTAAAGATTCCAGAATATTTAGCTCCAATACAGATTGCAGTATTTCCTTTATTAGAGAATAATGATCAGATGATTAATAAAGCAAAGGTAGTATATAAAATGTTAAGAAAAAAATTTGATGTATATTATGATGATAGCGAGAGTATTGGAAAGAGATATGCAAGACAAGACAAAATAGGTACACCTTTCTGCATTACTATAGACCACCAAACATTACAAGACAATACAGTTACTATAAGATTTAGAGATTCAAAACAACAAATAAGATTAAATATAAATAATTTGAAAACTTTCTTCGATGAACAATTTGATATATATAATTATTTAGAAAAAATCATGTACTAGTGTTGATTTGTCACTTAGTAATTATTAATAGAAACCTTAATATATAAATAAAAAATATAATTAATTTATGAAGAAAATAGCCTTTATATCTCAAGAATTTTCTATTGAAAAATTACCTACCTATGCTGGAGGACTTGGGATACTAGCGGGAGATATTCTATATACCGCAAATGATTTTGAATATCCATTTTATGGAGTAACATTTGTAAATAAAGGAGGCTATGCTCAATATAAGATAATAGATAATGAAATAAGATATGAAGAAGAATTTTTTGATCCATTAGAGTATTTTTTAAAGATTGATGAAAAATTTCACTTAGACCTAAAAGATCTTAGAATTTATTTTAATGTTTGGTTATATAACTTACCGAATGCAAAACTATTCCTAATAGATACTGATGTACCAGAAAATGAAGAAAAAATAAGGAAATTAACTAGAAGATTATATTATGAAGATGATATAGAGGAAAAAATATTGAAAGATTTATTACTAAGTTTAGCCCCTTTAGTTATATTCGAAAAATTAGATATAAAAATTGATAAATATCATATAAACGAGTCTCATGCTGGATTTCTACCAATTGAGTTATTAAAAAGATATAAAAATATTGAAGAAGTTAAGAAAATGATAGTTTTTACTACACATTCTCCAATTGCTGGTATAGACGAATTTGATTATAACTTAGTTGAAAAATACTATAACATACCAGACGATATTAAAAACATATCTGGAGATAAATTATCGTTGACCAAAATATTATTGCATTTATCAGGATATTCTAATGCTGTATCATACAAACACAAATTTGTAACTGAAAAACTTTGGGGAATGAAAATAGATTATATAACAAATGGTGTATACCACATAAGATGGGTTAATGAAAAATTGGCTTCTTTATATGATATATATTTACCAAATTGGAGAAAAGAGCCTACAGTATTTGCATATGCAAAATATATTAATATAAATGAATTTAGAAAAGTAAAAGAATACTTAAAGGAAAATACCGTTGAATACATAAATACTAATGGTTATTTAAATAAGAAATTCGAAAACGATCGTATATTAATAAGTGTAAAAAGGAGATTTACAGAATATAAAAGATTCCACATGATTTTATGGAGACTGGAAAAACTAGAGGAATTAAATAGAAAATATAAAATACAAGTACTAATATCTGGAGTTTGGCATCCTAAAGACGAATATACAAAAAATGCAATAAAATGGATTATCGATATAATGAGTACATTAAGCACTCCAGTTGCTCTTATATTAAGAAGAGGTTATGAACAAGAAAATTATATATTGTCGGGATCTGACCTATTCTTACATATACCAAGACCTCCATTTGAAGCATCTGGAACATCTTGGATGAGAGCTGGAATAAATGGAACTCCTACTTTATTTTCAAGAGATGGAAGTGCCGTAGAAGCAATTATAGATGATTATAACGGATGGTTCTTTGGATCCGAAAGAAAGTATCCTGATGAACCTTACAACGAAGATTTAGACATAGAAAACTTTTATAATAAGTTAGATTATATATTAAACCTTTATAGAAATGAAAAAGAGAAATATTTAGATGTATCACTAAATGCAATAAAAACAATAGGAAGTTTATTCAACTCCTATAGGATGTTCAAAGAATATATATCTAAAGCTTACAGAACATAATCTAAGATTTAGACCATAGTATATACGACTTTGGAATTTATAAATTTTTTATGATGATTATATAAGATTTTTAATGGTTTATTTATAAGAATTTGTTTATCAATAAAAAGAATATTTATATTTGTAGTAATCTTGGAAAGATGAGAAATAGTAAAACTTTTTTCTAGTAAAGGACATAGAATAATCTATGGATAAAAAAGCACTGTTTATAATATTAGATGGGCTAGGCGATAATCCAATAAAAGAATTAGGAAACAAAACCCCATTAGAAGCTGCAAACAAAAAAAATATAGACAAATTATGTAGAGAATCTGAATGTGGTATTGTTGACGTTGTTGGCCCTGGACTAGTCCCTGGAAGTGATACTGGACATCTATCTTTGTTAGGATATGAAATAAAGAAGTATTACATTGGTAGGGGTGTATTTGAAGCTTTAGGTAGTGATATAAGGTTAGAAGAAGGAGACATAGCATTTAGAATAAATTTTGCTACAGTAGATGATAATTTAATAATAAGAGATAGAAGAATAGGAAGAAATGATTATGGATTAGAAGAAATTATTAGAGAATTCAACGAAAAAATTGAAAAAATAGAAAAAGAATATGGCATAAAAATTATAATAAAAAAAGGAGTTGAACATAGAGGTGTTATGGTAATAAAAGGATTAGAATCTGAAAAAGTAATTGAAAATGATGAACATAAAGATAATGTAAAAGTTAAAGAAATAGAACCTTTAGACAGTAAATCAAAAATAACTGCAGATGTATTAAATAAAATTATAAAAGAATTCCACGAATTTTCAGAAAAGCATAGAATTAACAAAGAAAGAAGAGAAAAAAATTTACCTAAAATAAATTATATTTTAATCAGGGGTAGTAGTAAATATAAAAAATTAGATGAAAAAGAATTATTTCAGAATAGATTTAATTGTAAAGCTCTATTTTTAGCAAATCCTCCTATGTACTTAGGAGTAGCAAAATATGTTGGAATAGATACATATAGACCATTGGGATCTAATGGTACTGCAAATGAAAATATATTTACATATTATGAAAGTGCTATAGCAAAAAAAAGTAAGTATGATATAATATTTATACATTTGAAAGGAACAGATTCTTTGAGTCATGATAAAAAACCAATAGAAAAAATGAAATTTATAAATAGAGTTGATGAAGAGCTTATAAAAAGAATTAAAGATGAATTTGACGTTATTGCTATTACTGGAGATCATACTACCTCATCTATATTAGGAAGACATACTTCAGATCCTGTACCAATTATGATTTATTCAGAAAATGCAAGAAAAGGATTTGTAAAAAATTTTTCTGAAAGAAAATGCGTAAAAGGAACGCTAGGAAGAATAAGAGGATTAGATGTTATAAAAATAGTATTAGACAAAATAGATAAATATATTATGGCTGGAACATAAAAACATTCTTTATTTTATTCAAACTTTTTCTTAAATTTTTCTAATAATGATGGATCTATCTTTTCCAATTCTTCTGGCTGTATTTCGGATACTTCTTTTATTGTTACTCTATCATATAAAGTTACATCAGGTCTCAGTATTCTAACCTGTACTCCTATAACACCAGAAGGTAATTTTGCATGTCTTACAGCTTTTTTAGCTAGTTTGTTTAATTCACCAGATTTCTTTATATATCCCTTTTGCAATCTTATAGACATAGATCTATCTCCAATAACTTTTCCGGTAATTCTTACTTCAATACCTAGAGCACCAGCATCTAAAACTTTTTTCATAATTTTTAATGCAATATTCCTTGCCGCACTGTTACCGAGCCTTTCTATCTGAGATGCAATTAGATCAGCAACAATCTCCGCATCCAATAAAGGATTTTCCACAGCAACTGCATCTATTTTTGGATTTTTTAACCCAACTAAATTTTTAGCGATAAATTCTATCTTTTCTAAATTTTCGTTATTTCTTCCCAAAACCAATCTTGGTTTAGCACAATAAATAATAACTCTTTCTCCTAATGCTGTTTCGGCATATTCAACTTTACTTATCAGCTTACCTTTTAACTCTCTCTTTAAATAATATTCTAGTAATAAAGTCTTTTTCTTATGTTCAATTATTTTCTTTAAATTTTCTGATACCATTCTTCTAATACTTTCTCAATTAGCCTTTTATATAATTTTCTTTTATTCTTCTTAACTTCATCGAGATTATCTATCTGGACAGCATGTATTTTGATATTTGTACTCTTACCCCTTACAACAATCAGAGTCCTTCTAATACCACTAGGACCTGTTTTTATTTTCATTACTCTCAATCTCGCTGGTCTTCTATTTCCTTTACTAACTTCTACAGATAATATTACAACCTTATTAACATCCAAACCTAAATTTAATGCATTCTTTTCTAAAGAATTTAATAATTTTAAATATACTTTTATTGTCTTTTCAGGATATCTACCGAAAGGAACTTTTCCGTCAACATTACTATGATGAGCTTGCTTCTTATGATATTTATAATATGGTATTGCTATTTTATGTTCTAAAACCATCTCTAAGTATTTCTTTGCTAAAGATATTGGTAAATATTTAATGTATCTTCCAACCATCTCTGCATCTTTTCTTGATATCCTAACATTTCTAGTTAAAATCGTAACATATTTCTTGTTTTCTTTTAGCATAGTTATTAGCTTTGGATTCATTCTTCTAATTTATATATAAAAATCTTTTAAAGTATTAATTATTTATGACAACTAAGTTTTTTGAAGGGTTGATAATATTACTAGTGATATTTATGACTACTTTTATATTTATACAAAAACTTACTTATATATATGGAATAAACGAAAAATATAAGACAGAAACAGAAAAATTCTATTATGGTAGAATATTAATAGATTTTATAACAACGAAACCTCCATATTCTAACAATATATGTAACTTAACAGAGGATATATTCAACTTAAATATTAGTTATATAGAAGATAAACTAAACATCACAATAAATAGACCATATTCTATTATTTTAAAGAATTTAGATAATGAATCTGAACAACATTTTGGACTAAAAGACATAAATGATTACATAGAATTTAGGAGAGTTTGTTACAATAATGGCTCATTATATTTAGTTGTAGTAAGAATATCATGAGATCCTTTAATGTAATATTGGTTATAGAGATATCACTTGCTATTATTATTTCATATATATTTATATCTACGACCAATACACCATATTTATATCTAGAAGGATGGGAAAAAGAGGACTTATATTCTTCACTAATATCAATAAATTATATGAATATATCTAATGAAGATGAATTAAACCAAACACTATATAAAGTTGTCAACAATATATTGCCTGAATATTATGTTATGATAAATAATACATTATACTTTAACAACTCAGATTTGGAAAAGTGTAAAAAATCTATAAGAACTTTTTATATTATAAATGGCTCATTTTACTTTATAGATATATATTACAGATGAGATCTCAATTTATAATTTTGTATCTAGTTATTATAACATTTATTTCTATATATTTTATAGAAAGTTGGAGCAAAAATATATACTATTACAAGCCAAATGAGATAAGATTTATTTTAAATGATTTTTACACAAAGATAAAAATGTACCCTTTATATAATAAAACTATAAATGAAACCTATCATATGCTATGTAAAGATTACGGTTACATATGTTACTATAATGGCACTCATATAATAGGAAAAAACAATCATACAATTTACGAAATAATAATAGAATAGCCCCCGTCGTCTAGCCAGGTCTAGGATAGGGGGTTCTCATCCCCCAGACCCGGGTTCAAATCCCGGCGGGGGCATTAAAAATGAAACAAAAAATAAATTTTGGCTTATCTATCTCATATAAGATCCTCCTGGAGGATATTGTTGGTAATAACCACCAGTACCTCCATAATACTGATTAGGATATTGGGTTGGCGGCATATATTGCTGTCTCTGCATCATTGCTTGCCTAGAAGAGTAATTTCTTGCTATGTTATTTAATTCTTTTTGTACTAGGAATGGTATTGCAATATTAAAAAATAGAAACACTAAAAAGTATAGTATTGGATTGTCTTTTCCAGTTATTCTAGCCCATTCTTCTATATATCGATAGACCCAGTAAAGATTTGCTACTGGTAAAAGGAATAATATAAAAGACGGTATATCTGCTCCTAATTCTTGTAATTCTTTGCTAGTTACATAAAACCAATAAATAAAGTATATTCCAAATGTTAGAAATCCTAACAAGTATATCAACCAAATTTTTCTTTCTTTTGGCGGCATAATATTTTTATAAATTTTCATATTTATAAACATTATATAGTACAATGTTTTTATAAATTTTCAAATATATGAACATTATGAAAAATGTTTATCTAATCCTAACTATTATTATAATTTTATTCTTCATACCTGTTTTTATTTATTATAAAACATTAACTTACGAAAAAGGCAAAAACATATCCTTTTGTGGTATATCTACATATGGAAAATGCGAAATAGATGAAGAATGTAAAATTTCTGGATGTAGTGGACAAATATGCCAATCTATATATGAAGATACTTTAATATCTACATGTGAATTTAAAGAATGCTATGAATACAAAAAATATGGATATATTTGCAAATGTATTAATAATAAATGCCAATGGTACAAAATATAAAAAATTTTATTTTTCCTTCTGAGATTCCTTTAAAATACCAGCTTCCTCTAGATAAAGTAACAATGCTCTCTTGCTTCTAAATCTTCCTCCCTTCGCTTTTAGATATAACTCTCTGTACGTAGAACTGCTAATCTTACCTTCCTCTTTTAGCTTTCTTAATAATCTTCTTATTGCTCTAATAGTTAAGATCCATCGTCTTTTTTTATCGAATCTTGCATTTTTGCTTCCTTTTCTAGATCCATAACCCCTTCTTCTTCCTTTTTTCTTTTGTTTTCTTCTATAATTAACCCAATATCTAGACTGCCCTTCTACATCTTTTTTTCTTATTATTCCTTGCTCTATTAATACCAAAATATCTTGTCTAGTCAAAGCTTTTGCGACTTCTTTTATTTTTGTATAATCTATATATACTCTATCTTTACCTACTCCTAAAATTTCCGAAGCTAATCTTTTTTGCAAAGATAGATCCATTATTGTTTAATAACTACTTCCCCACCTAAAGCCTTTACTTTTTCTATTGCATTCTCAGAAGCCTCTTTGACATATATTCTTACTTTTCTAGAAATATTACCACCTCCTAAGAGTTTTTCTATTCCAAGTTCTTCCAAATCTATTTCATAATAATCTCCCTCTTTTCTGATTAGTCCCTCTTCTAATAATATATTAAAGTATTCTTCTATATCTCTTAAGTTGACAATTGTTTTCTCAATATTATATTTTGGACTTGTGAATCCTTTCTTATCAATAAACCTCTCTGGAAATTCTTTAATTAGTTTTATATATTTAGTTTTCTTGAATCTCCATCCTGAGAATCCTTTACCACCCTTATTACCTTTTCCTCTATTCCTATCATTCTTACCTCTTCTAGCATATCTTGTACCTAAATATTTCCTATATTTCTTCTTGTGATGAACAACCATGATTTTAGTATTTTAATTATGATATCTTTTTAAATTATTATAATTAAATGTCTTTATGAATTATGATCCTCCAAAGGGATTTAGAGATTTTACTCCAGAAATAACGATATTGAGAAAAGAAATATTTGATAAAATAGAAAAAATTTTTCAAAGATTTGGATATGACTCTATAATAACACCCATCGTTGAATATTGGGATATACTAAAAGGTAAATATGGGGAAGAAGCAGAAAGTAAACTAATATGGAGATTTAAACTACCATTTTCTGAAAAAGAATATGCCTTAAGATATGATCATACAGTCCCTTTGGCTAGATTTTATTCTAGATTTAGACCACCGCTACCATTTAAAAGATATGTAATTGATAGAGTGTATAGATATGATGAACCACAAAAGGGAAGATATAGAGAATTTTGGCAAGCTGATTTTGATATCATTGGATCTAAAAATCCAGAAGCAGATGCTGAAGTACTAAATTTGATAAATTTTACATTTAAAGAATTTGGATTTAAAAATTACAAAATATTACTAAATAATAGGAGATTTTTATATTTTTTATTTGAAAAAGATCTTGGATTGAATAGTGAAGTCATAAAAAAAGTGTATATAATAATAGATAAATTAGATAAAATAGGAATAGATAATGTAGAAAAAGAACTTATTAATTTTGGATTAAATGAAAATATTGTTGAAAAAATAATATATTATATATCATTAGAGGGAGAAGAACTATTGGATTATTTATATAAATATAAGGAATTGGAAGAGGATCTAAATAATTTTAACGAAATATTAGATCTTTTGGAAGATAAAAATAAAATTAAAATAACTTTATCATTAGTTAGAGGACTTGACTATTATACGGGAACCATATTTGAAGTAATAATAGATAATCCAAAAATAGGAAGTTTGGCTGGTGGTGGTAGATATGATAATTTAATAAAATTATTTACTGGAACAGAAGTCCCTGCTGTTGGAGGTAGTATTGGTGTAGAAAGATTAATAGATTCTGGTATAGAATTAGGAATATTTAAATTAAATAGAAAATCTTTAGTAGATATTGGTGTAGTATATGTCGGGAATACATTCAAAAAAGCATGGGAAATTTCAAATAAGTTAAGAGATTTGGGATTTAACGTATATATAGACTTAATGAGAAGAGACTTCAACAAACAAGTAAATTATCTGGTAAATAAAGGGGTGAGATATTTAGTAATTGTAGGCGAGAAAGATTTATTACATAAAAAAGTAACGATACAAGATAGATTAACAAAAGAAAAATATTTATTAGATTTAGATAACTTAGAAGAAATTAATAAAATTATTAAAAAATAGATAAATAAATGAAGACATTAAAATTGAAAAGATTACATCCGACAGCCAATGTTTTAAAGTCAAGATCCTTAGAATGGCGGGTAATATTGAAATCGGATTTAAAGTTATTAAGAAAGATAAGGTTGCAAAAGCCGTATGTTCGCTAGGAAAAGAATGATTCTTGTAAACTAATGCTGAAAAACTTTCATCAAAAAAATAAAAAGGTCTCTTTCTTTTAATTATTATTTTCAATACATATGTAATTATAGTAACGAATATAAACAAAAATATATAGTTAAAATTGATAAAAATTAAAATATAGACAACAAAAGCTATATCTATGAAG
>DAIUEN010000014.1:0-14989 GCA_036845085.1 Candidatus Nanopusillus sp. | reverse complement strand
AAATAAATCATCTATACCAAGAAAATTTTTAACTAAGAATTTAATTAAAATAGAAATCAACCTTCCAAAAAAATATCCTAATACAAGCACAGCTATTGAAAATAAAACTTGATATATAAACATTTGTGAATTTTCAATCATTTTTAATATTACCTCTATCATCAATATAGTTAAATCCTTCAAAATTTATAAAACTAGCCCCGCGGGGATTCGAACCCCGGTCACGGGGACCAAAACCCCGTATCCTAGACCGCTAGACGACGGGGCTATAGGTATATATTTTATTTTTTAAAACAAAGAACATAAAAATTTTATTTAAAATAAATTTTTAATGAATGATAATGAAATTTTAGCTTTTTTTAACCTAAAGGATAATCCATTTAAATTAGAAATTATTTTAGAAACTTTCGTAGGTTATGATATAGAAAGAAAGAAAATAATAGATGCTATACAAAATAAAGAAAAAATAATCTTAGTTATAGGACCTACCGGAGCTGGCAAAACTACACTACTAATGTGGGAATATAAAAATCTAAATATAAAGAATAAATTATTCCTTTATAGACCATTTAACTCAAAAGAGGAACTTGAAAAATATTTAATAGATAACTCTGGACTTTTGGAAAAGATAAAATATAAATTATTTGGGTTCGACTTAATAAAATATTTAAAAAATAAAAACTATGTTTTTTTTATAGATGAAGCAACTTTTATGTCAGATGAAATGTTGGAATGGCTAAAAATACTTTCAGACCAAACTAATAATACTTTCATACTAGCGGGATTACCAGAATTTGAAGAAAGAATATTGAAATTACATAGAACGTTATATGAAAGAATATTAACCAAAATTTACTTAAAATCTTTAGATGCTCATAGCGGATATTTATTGATAAAAAAAAGATTAGAGTTAAGTAAAAATCCAGATTTATTTACCGATGATGCTATAAATGAAATATACAAAATAGCTGGAGGATTTCCAAGAGAGATGTTGAAAATAGCATACAATGCTCTTTTATTGGCATACAGAGAAAAGAAAAAAATAATAGACTTAGAGATTATTAAAAAATTGTATGAAGAAAAAAGACCCCCGGATAAAGTATTAAAATTAACTGAAAAACAAAAATTCATAATAGAATTAATAGTAAAATATGGTCCAAAAACTTCGTCAGAATTATTAAAATTAGCTAAGGATAGATATTCTGATATAACTATACATGCTATAAGTACTATGCTAAAAAGAATGGTAAAAATGAATTACTTAGTAAGGACCAAAATAAATAATAGATATATATACGATGTTCCATCATCTATAAAAAATTATTTCATAAGAGAAATAAATAGATGAAATGCTCTTTCTGCAATAATGTAGCAATATATAAAAAAGAAGGAATTTATTACTGCAAAGACCATTTTATAAATTATTTTGAAAAGAAAACTATTAATACAATAGAAAAATACAAATTGATAGAACCCGGGGATATCATAGGCGTTGGAGTGTCTGGAGGAAAAGATTCAAACGCCTTACTGTACTTTTTAAATAAATACAAAGAATATTTTGGTATAGAAGTATATGGAATCCATATAGATGAGGGAATAGCTGGATATAGGGACAAAGATACAGAAAAATTATTAGAAATCTCAAAAAGATATAACATAAAAGTTTTTATATACAATTTTAAAGACTACTTTAATATAAGACTAGATGAAGCTGTAAAACTAAACAGCGAATTAAAGTCATGTACAATATGTGGCGTATGGAGAAGGTGGTTAATGTGGAAAGCTTCAAAAGACCTAAACATAACAAAAATTGCTACAGCACACAACATTAATGACGAACTACAGACCATACTAATAAATATATTTGAAGGAAATATAAAAGATATATTAAAATCTGGTCCTTATACAGGAATTGTTGAAGAAGATTTTGTACCCAGAATAAAGCCATTTTATTTTAATAGTGAAAAGGAAAATTTAATATATTCTACAATATATGATTTATCACCAAAATATGGAGAATGTCCTTTCATAACAGGACAATTTAGAGATATAATAAGATCTGAATTATATAAAATTGAAGATAAATACCCATCTTTTCACGAAAAATTCATAAATAATTTTTTAGAGGTTTTAAAATATGCAAAAAAAGATTATAAAGAAAAAAATGTTATAAAACTAAAAAAATGCAAATTTTGTGGTTATCCTACAACAAGAGAAATATGTAGAGCATGCGAAATAAAGTTAAAAATTAATAGTATTAAAAATTAATTATGGATTATGAAAAGATAGATTTAACAAATGAAGGTATTAAAACAATGTTAACAATATTTTTAATTATCAATATATTGAATCTATTAAGTTTTATATATCCAGAAAATAAACTACATTTAATATATCCAGATAATATAATAACTATGGCTAAAGTTTTTTTATTTTTAATAATATCTTATATAGTATATACATATTATTTAGTAAATAGGAAAAATATATACGGATATTACTTATCTCTTTTATTATCCTTATTAATAATTTTTTCTGCTTTTGTATTAGAGTATGACAATTTTTTCTCGTTAGCTGTTAGGAATATCGCATCTAGTTATAATGGATATCCAAATCCAATTGTACTTATCTTTGGCTTTATTCTACTTTATCTATCTGCAAAATCTATAAAAAATTCTAAAATTTCTTATATTTAGCAATAAGTTCTATCTGTTGAACATGACCTAAAAATATTTGCCTACAACACATCCTTTCTATCCCCAATTCTTCAAAAGCTTCCTTTGGAGATTTTCCCTGCTTTAATAGATTTTGATACTTTTCCCATAAATGTCCTATAGGTTTACCACAAGTAAAACATCGGATAGGAATTATCATAAGATATGTCTAACTATTATATTTTTAAATGTTTGCTACGATTTGTATAACATCTCTATGTTTCAATATATAATCTTTACTCAAAAACTTCTTACTTCTTACATCAATTGCTTTAACAAAGTTTTTAGCTAAATCAGAATGTATCCTTTCAGCAAAATCTAACACTGTACTATTTGGAGGCATTAAAAAACAATCTGGCAAAATTCTACCCTCTTTATCTGCTAAAGAATCTACACCACCTGGAAATACAGCAACATACTTTAAAACATTAAAAACCAGATAATCTAAAAGATTTTGTACCCCTGTATTACCAAATTCTTTAAATATATTATTTTCTATAAATTCTAATGCTTTTCTTTCTTTATCATTTAAGTTTCCTTTTATTTCGAAATACCCCTCCCCTGGTATATAATATATTTTACCTTGTCTATCCAATTCTTTTAGTATTAATTCCGCATATCCCGAAGTAGGAAATACTATTTTATCAGGAAACTCTTTTTTTATTCTCTCTAAATTCTTCTTAGCAATATCAATATTTATATCTATTCTATTAGCAGCAATTATAATTGGCTTCGATATTCTTCTTATTTCTTTAGCTAATGAAAATAGCTTTTTTTCATCATTAACGATATCATACTCATCTGAAGAAATATTCAAATTTAAGAAAGCTTTAGAAACATGTTCTTCTTTTACATTTAATCCAGAAATAATCTTAGACAACTCTTTATCTAGTTCTAAATGCTCTGTTTTTATTTTTCTAATATTTTTTTCCAGATTTCTTTTTATTACCTCATAAAACCACCAATCTATCTCTTCTTCATACCAAATAATATCCTTTAAAGGATCATAATTTCCAGGTCCAATATATTTTCCTTCTTCATCAGTAGATCCTGAAATATCAACTACATGTATTAAAGCATCTGCTTGTCTAACATCATCTAAAAATTTATTGCCTAATCCTCTTCCTTCATGAGCGCCAGGAACTAAACCTGCAATATCTATTACTTCTATTGGAACAAAACGGTATTTCCCTTTA
The DNA here is from genome assembly GCA_036845085.1 of Candidatus Nanopusillus sp. Taxonomy (GTDB): domain Archaea; phylum Nanobdellota; class Nanobdellia; order Nanobdellales; family Nanobdellaceae; genus DAIUEN01. The sequence goes on along the minus strand of DAIUEN010000014.1, from coordinate 11,079 downwards.
ATAAAACCATATCTAGGATTAGATATTACGCCAAATTCTGGACCCACATCTTCTACTCTAACATATCCTATTCCTTTATTAGGATCTATCGTAGTAAATGGATAATTTGCTATAGCTACATCTTGCAGTGTAATCGATTTAAACATAGTAGACTTGCCAACATTAGGTTTACCAGTAAGACCGATTAACATTAATCACTTATTAAAGAGTAAATTTTATATTTTAAATAGTAATTCACTTAATACGTAGTTTTGTTATCTTATCCCCAAACCAGTGTATAGTTTCTACAATTTTACCTTTTTCCATTTTTTCAGCCTCAGATTTATCAACAACGGCAATACCAATGCCTAAAAGTTTCTCGTCTTCAGATACTATTAATAATAAATCTCCTTTTTTAAAGTCAGACATTTCAATAATACCAGGTCTAAATACATCTGCTCCATTTAATATCTTATCTTTAGCCCCTAAATTTACAATTATATATGGTATTTCATTTTTATATTTAGAAATTAAAAAAATAGTTGGATATATTTCTCTATTTTTTTCGAAAGCAATAATTTCATCATTTAGAATGTATACATTGTTTTTTTCATCATAAAATATGTTTTCTTTCTTGATTAAGTGGTCTAATTCTATTTTATATTTTGATGTTAAAATTTCAAATAATTTTTTCTTTTCTTTATTACTTAAAGCTATCATTAAAAATATATAAAAGTTTACTTTAAAAAATATAAATGGTAAAAGTAGATATAAAAACGCCAGATTTGCTAGACATAGCACTGCTTATAGGTTTTTTCTTAAATCTAATATTAGGATATATACTTGTTTTTAAAAGCCTACAATTACCTATAATATTAGAAACAACAGCAGCAACAACATTAACCGCAATATTTACATGGCTAACCGTATTATGGATCTCTGTAGTAGCATTATTAATAGAATATAACAGAAAAGAAATAAAAGAACTAAAAGAAAAAATAAAATGATTGAAGCATTTATTTTATTAAATTTAAAACCCGGAAGCGAAAGAAAATTGGAAGAAGAATTAAAGAATGTAAAAGATGTTAAAATAATAGAATATAAGTACTTATATGGAGAATACGACATGATAATTAAAATAGAAGCAGATGTTCTAGAAGATATAAGAAAATTTGTTATGGATAATTTGAGAAGATTAGATTATGTAGAAAGAACGATATCTTTAATAGTAGCTCCATAGCTATAGTTTTATTTTTATTTCTACTGTATCTTTATCTTTTAATTTAAAGTTTAAGCCAACTTTTATAATTGTATTGTTTCTGTAAACTTTAGCATAAACAAATTTTTCCAGCCATTTCTTATTTATCTTTTCAATAAAATCTTTTATGGTACTATTATTTTCAGATAATAGAACACAGTGATCGTTATCTATAGGCTTTACTCTTATTAACTTAAGTTTTTTTATTATCTTTTCTAATAAGCTATCAATATTTATATCCTTAAAATCTGTAAAGTCATTCAAAATTATATCGTAATTTGATCCTTCCGCCATATTAAATTCTATTATACCCTTACAAAATTCATTGATTCTACTTAGTTGTTCATAAATATCATAATTTTTTGATAATATAACTATGAAATAATCTGAAAGTGATAATATTGATCTATATCTGCTATCAAAATTTGATGGGATCTCTACAAATTGATAATAAACACAGTCCTTAAATATAGTACCTATAGCAGGATATGTTGTAGAAAATGGTAATTCGCTAACTTCTACATTAGCATTAGTAAATTTTTTTAGAAAGTAACTTTTTCCAGAATTCTCTATACCAATAATACTTATTAATATATCACCAGATTTATCTATTATTCTTATACCACCTTTTCCCTTTCTTTTATTTTTTTCTATTATTTTTTTATATTTAGAAATTTCTTTGTTTATCCAGCCAATTAAATTTTGCGCCCCTTTATGCTTTGGAGCATATCTTAGCATTTCTTGTAAAGCTAATAACTTTTCTTCTGGAGTCCTAGCTTCTTCAAATTTCTTTTTCGCAGCATAATACTCTGGTGGTGCATTTGTTACCATTTTAACCTATAATATGTAATTGTTTATTGCTATAAAATATAACTTTGATATTTAAATTTTTTAATATTATTCTCAATCTCCTATCCTGAGTACAAACTATAAAATTGTTATTTAAAGTAACAAAATTTACGATTAACCTATCAGTCCTAACATTGTTATTTCCAGTATCTATTACGGTGATATTTTTTCTCTTTATATATTCTAAAACTAGCTTATAAATTTTTTTCCATTTTTCAGATTTTGCAGTTTTTAGCTTATTTTCTAATTCGATAATGTTTTTCCTGAGTGTATAAAACCCTTCATATTCTATCGATTTAATTTCTAAAAATTTTTTTAACTCTTCTATAACATCAAAATTTTCATAGAAAGGTATAAAGAAAAAATTTGTATCTATTAATATTTTATACTTCACCATCTATTATTTTTCCTACTCCAAAAATTTCATAATTATTTCTAACTTCCCTTAATAATATCACTCTATCTCCCTTATTAGCCAATACTGGCTTTGTAAGTACAATGTGCAATTGATTATTAATAACATTTTTTACTATTCCTTTTGAAACAATATTGTAACAAACTACTAAGATTTCTTCTCCTTTAGATATTTTTACCTGTCCTTTATACAACTCTTTTATTACTTCATATTCAACAACAATTTTATCATATTGTGGCATAGATCTATTTTTCAAACTAACAATTTGTCCAGATAAAGTATCATCTTTAGTAACAAAAGGATCTAAAAGAGTACCAATCCCAGCTGTTCCTCTAGGCAATATCTCATTAACATTATGATTACCTTGTTTTAAAGAAACTATTTTTGTAAATAATGGAACCCATTTATTATTTATAAACAAACCTGGTCTAATTTCTATTTCATCTCCTAGCTTTAATTTACCCTTTATCAAACTCCCACCAAGAACTCCGCCAACAAGCTCATCTATTGGAGTACCTGGTTTGTTTACATCAAATGATCTAGTTACTAAAAAAATAGGATCTTCTTTTTCTTCTTTTTTAGGAACATCCAATTCTACTAAAGCTTCTAATAAATATTTTAAATTTATACCACTAATAGCAGACATTGGAATTATCCTTACTTTACTCTTATCAATACCTACATCATCTAATAATTTTAAAATTTTTTTATAATTTTCCATAGCTTGTTCTTTAGTTACTAAATCTATTTTATTTTGTACAATTATTAATGGCTTATCGCCCATATATTTAAAAGCTACTAGATGTTCCAATGTTTGTGGCTGTGGTACATCCTCATTTGCTGCAATAACCAAAATACCAGCATCTACTATAGACGCCCCACTTAACATTACTATTATTAAACTTTTATGACCTGGAGCATCTACCAAAGATATTTTTCTTACCTCTTCATTTTCTTTATTACATACAGGACATATTTGTTCAGTCATATATCCATGTTTTTCACACTTATATATAGAAAAATCAGAATATCCTAACTTTAGCGTATATCCTCTTTTTATTTCTTCAGAATGTTTTGATAACCATTTTCCAGTTAAAGCTTTTGCTAGAGTTGTTTTTCCATGGTCAACATGTCCCATAATTATTATTGAAAGATCTGGATATATCTTTTTTTCTTTACTCATAAAAATTTTAGTTTTTAAGATATTAATTTAAACTTTACTGTTAAAATTATCAGAAAATATTATTCATCATCAAATCAGTAGCGTAATGCTTCATCATAAAAAATTATATATAAAAAATTTTATCTTTTATTATTATAATTTTCTATAGCCTTTTTTATAATCTCTAATGCAAATTCTCTTCCTTTAAATTCTTTCACTTTTACAAATTTTCCAGGTTCCAACTCTTTATAATGTTCATAAAAATGCTTTATTTGATTTAATATAGATTCTGGAACATCTGATATATTCTTAATATTAGAGAATCTAGGATCTATTTTATCATGAGGTACCGCGATTACTTTTCTATCAATACCCTCTTCATCTTCAGTTACTAGTATACCAATTGGTCTTGCCCTAATTAGTACACCCGGAATAAAAGATTCATAAGATATTAATAAGACATCTAAAGGATCTCCATCTTCTTCAAGAGTTTCGGGAATGAATCCATAATTAAATGGGTAAAACATTGCAGTGTATAATATTCTATCTACTTTTATTACCCTTTCTTCTTCATCGAATTCGTACTTTATATTGCTGCCTTTCGATATTTCTATATACACGTTTATATCTTCTGGAGGATTCTTACCAGCTTTCATACTTATCAATTAAGTTATAATTTTATAAATTATATACCTAATATATTAATAATGGGTAGAATACTTCATGGTAAATTCAGGAGAGCTGCAGAAAATATATTATCAAGATACTCAGATTTGTTTACTACAGAATATAAAAAAAATGTAAAGATTTTGTCTGTAGTAGCTAGTATACCATCGAAGAGATTAAGAAATATGATAGCAGGTTATATAACTAGGAAAATAAAAAAATTACAAATTAACTCATGATGGCAGAACAAGGAATTGTATATGTTGGAAACAAGCCATTTATGAACTATGTAACAGCAGTAGTAATGCAATTTACAAGCCAAGGAGCTAAAGAAATAACTATAAAGGCTAGAGGAAGATATACTGCAAGGGCTATAGATGTAGCAGAAATTGTTAGAAAAAAATTCCTATCTGGACAAGTAGATATAAAATCTATAAAAATAGATTCAGAAGAGTATACAACACAAAACGGCAAGAAAAAAAGAGTATCTACTATAGAAATCGTACTCCAAAAGAAATAATTTTTTATTAATTTTTTATTTTTGCTATTATGATTAAGATTTATATACCTGTTTAGTAAATTTATTAATATATAGGATAGCGGGGTAGGGCAGCCAGGAGTGCCCGGGGGGCTCATAACCCCCAGGTCGGTGGTTCAAATCCACCCCCCGCTACTCCTATTAAATAAAAGATAAAATGCTTTTTTTGTTAAGTATTTTACTGTATAATCTTAATTTGTGTAACGATATATGATATTTTCTAGATATTAAATTATCTAGGTATTGATATGCTTCTTTATAATTATCAAATTTTCCAACAACATTTTCAAATAAACTTTTAGTACCTTCTCTAACTACCCAAACCCCCAAAGGTAATTTATATTCTTCAGTTATCACCCTAAAAACAATAAGATCTCCTATAATTCCATTATAGTTAATAAATTCTGAAAATGATAGTCTTAATGAATAATAACCACCAGATTCTTCATCTCTACCAATTATAACATGATTTCCATTCATATTGTATGCAGATCTTGGGAGTATGCATTCTATTAACTCAACACTTCCATGTCCTGGTATAAAAAAACCATAAAAATCATTTCCAAATATTTTATAGTTAAAAATATAGTATTTTTCTACAACTTTAACTTTTTTATGTTTAATTTCTTTTCTTATATTATCTTCTATTATCTTTTGTACTGCAGTTATTGCCCATTTGCTTGGTACTAACTTTTTATTTATTTTATTTCCAAAGAATCCTAATGAAAATAATCTAGATATATAATAATCAGAAAGATTTTTTTTATATAATAAATAAACTGCTTCTCTAGCTTTTAAATCTTCTATCTTGTATATTTCATCAGGTATTTTTGGATTTTCGCTAATTTTTATACTTTCCAGATTTGTTTTAAACCCAAAAAAAGCAAATAATTTAGATAATTTATAATTTTCCCATATTTTACTAGTAGTAACTTCAACAGATATAGATCTCACAGAAAGAGCCGCTTCTAATATTTCATTATATAGCTTATCATTTTTCTTAGGCATATTAACATCTACAATTCTTCTGGCATTTATCATCTTTATTCTATGTTCTATAATACTATCTATATCTACTTTTTTCCTTATCCAAAAAATAGGATTATCATAATATTCTACATCATTATCATTAGATAATAATATTCCTAAAGATAAAGTTGGATAATTTATGTTAGTAACAAGATTTGATGGTGGTGTAAAACCATCCAAATTGTTTAAATTAGTAGATAGTCCATATAACTTTTTATATTTCTCTGCAAGTCTTTTTATCTTTACAACATCCATTTTATATAAATTATTAATAATTTAGATTTAAATGGATATCATATTTATACCGACAAAATACAAATCTTTAGAACTTAATAATATAGATTATTTAAAAAAAATATTACCAAAAAAGTTTACTTTAGTTTCAATAAAACAATATGAAGAGCATTCCAAAAAATTATACGAAATCTTAAAGAAAGATTTTAATATTACGATAAAAGAAGATTTATATGGTATCAATGTATTAGGATGTTATTCCGAACCAGCAAATACAGAAGATAATACTATATTACTAATAGGTAATGGAAAATTTCACGCAGAAAATATTGTCCGAATTTATAAGAAAAAAGTTATAGTATATGATCCAATTTATGGTACTATAAATATAATAGAGCCAAATGAAGATTATGATAAAAAAATATATTATTTGTTGAATAAGTTGAAAAATGCGAAAAATATAGGAATAATTATATCTATAAAACCAGGTCAATATTATTACCAAGAATCCATAAAAATAAAGAAAATATTAGAAAAAAAAGGAAAGAATGTTTACTTATTTTTATCAGATACTATAAATTTTTTAGATTTAAAGAATTTTATTTATATAGATTTCTGGATTTTTTCCGCATGCCCTAGGATAATAGATGATATACTAGATTCAGAGATAAATGGATTACCTATAAACGAAGTAATAAAAAATCTATCTATGGTATTAGATTAGATAGTTGTAATATAGAATCAACAAAGAAATATGCAGCTAAAGATGATAATGAACTTACTATAAAAAATAAAAGTATACCCTTTATTCCTTTTGAGTATAAATATTGGTAGAATTTTAACTTATCTCCACCATTTTCTAAGATATTCAATAGATATATTATTAAAATTGTTATAGTAGTATTAAATAGTCCTATAACGAATATAATTTGAGGTGCAGATGGAATTGAAGATATTCCAAATATATTTAATATAGTTTCTGGCAATCCTGAGATATATTCTGATATTTCTCCACTAGATTTAGTCATTTCTGCTAAATATCTTAACTGGAAAGATAATCTGTACAGTATTTCTAAAATCATTACAGTAACTCCAGTTATTATACCTAATAAAAGAGGAGCTAATAGATTCACCAAAGATTTCAATTGAGAGATATCTTCTGCTATTAAGTCTAAGAATCTTGCTTTTAATTTATTCATGTATAAAAGATATCTAGAAACTACAAAGGCCATTTTTGATGATTCTTTTGGAGATACATTGGAAGACTCTGTTATAATCTCCATAGCAGCTTCTAAGTTCGATGATGGATAATATAAAATTGCTCCTTCTCTCTTATCAAAAATTGCTTTATTTAGATCCATTCCGGCTCTAAGATTAGCATAAACTTTCCTAATAAAAGACCCTATGTTTTTATTCTGAAATTTTGGATATACATATATAATTGCTTTTTCTAAAGGATAACCGATATTTAAAGCATTGCCTAAAGATACTAAAAAAGCCGGAATTTCGTTATCTATACCAGTAAGAGTATCTATTAGATCTTTGTAATTGTTATAGTATATAGATGCTCCAACAATTATAGATAGTCCTATAACTAACACTAGTAATTCGGATATTAACATTAGAGGTACTCTGTTATCTACAAAGATTTTAGACAATATTACAAATATTAAAGAAATTAAAAATATAAAAAGGAGTGATGATACAACAAACATCTTTATTTTACTAGATATATCTCTTTTTTTCATATAAATATATAAGTATAAATCGTCTTTGGAAAATACATCAAGCATTTTTGATGCAACATTGTATTGTATTAAAAAATATATTAAAAATGGAATTAGTATGTTAAATATAACAAAAAGTGAATAAGATGGAAACATATCTGATAAAAATATAGAAGCTAATGGAAAAATTGTTAACAGCAATATCGGTAGAATAATACCCAACATAGATACTATATTTATAGTAGATCTTTCTTCTCTAATAAATACAGACAGTTCATTTATAAGCTCTTCTAGTACATCTTCTATAGCTTTATCAAAATAAAAATTTCTTTTTGTTTCATCTACTTCTACTAATGCTGCAAAAATTAGCATTACACCTAAAGTAAAAAAATACGCATCTTTTTCCCAAGATTTTGAATAGTCATCTAAAGCTTCATATACTGAAACGTATTTTTTATGATAAACATCCCTTAATAATCTTAATAGATCTAATTTTATAGGTAAATTAATAAATTTAGTAGAGTATATTAAAGCTTTTTCTAAATTGGGATTTTGCCTTAATTTAATAACTAAATAGAGAAGTAAAAGTAATAATTGAGATTTTTTCTTAGCCCTCAGTTTATTATAAAGGAAAATATAATAATATCTGATATAAATAAATCCTAGTATACCAAATAGGAATACAAATAAAAACAGCACTGCATTTTGAAATGCTAAAGAAAGAACTAAACCAATTATTATAGAGATCATTAGTACAAATGCTGAAGCTGATAAAATTTCACTAATATCTAAAAAAAGCAATAGTTCGCTATTTATTTTATTAAATTCTTCTATTTCTTTTTTGCTTGCAGATAATTTAAATATATTACCCAGTTTTTTTACAATTTTCTCATAATATTTAACACTATTACCAAAATAAAAATATTTATATAAGATTATCTTCTTTTCTAAATCTTCTATATCTAGAAAGTTTATTTCAATACTCTGTAGGTCCATTTTTTTAGACTGTCTAATATAAACTCTTTATTTATTTCATTATATTCTTTTAAACTATCTTCTATATACTTATAATACATTTCATTATATTTAGAAACAAAATCAGCTTCTAGTATATCTATTCTAGACTCTTTTACTGCTATATCTACTAGTTGTTGTTTTGCATCTCCGTTAGTTTCTATCATTCTCCAAACTCTCTCCCAAGATTTTGAAAGATATCTAATCCTAGATGCAACAGACTTTAAAACGTCAGAATCTCCGTTTATTAGATTCAAAGTTGGTTCTAGGTTATCTTTATCTGCATCATATATCATTAAGTCTACAAATCCTTTTTCTTTTAATGGATCTTCTTCCCAAAACTTTCTAACCTCTGTTATTCTAAGTACCCTTCTATACTTTTTCATACCAGAAGGATCTCTTATAGGATTAACTATTACTATGATATCTGTAGCTTTAAAAGATGTTGCTGGGACTTTTAAATCATTTACTACTCTATCAAAAACACCATAAGGGCTTTCTGCATGAATAGTACCCATAACAGCATTAGCTAAAGCACCTACTCTCATAGCTTCATATAATGTTTGCGCTTCTCTAGATCTAACTTCACCAACAATAATTGCAGAATCTCCCATTCTTAAAGAAACTCTTATTCCATCCTCAGGACTCATCTCAGAAGATTGTAATGAAAAAGGACTTCTAACTTTTAAACTAACTAGATTATATCCTAATTTTCTGAAATAATCTCCAGGTATTTCCAAAGTATCTTCTATTGTAATTATTCTTACTTTTTTCTGTAATTCTAACATGAGGGCTGTTAGAAGAGAAGTTTTTCCAGATCCTCTAGTACCGGCAATAAGTAGTGTCCTTCCATTAGCGACTAGAAAAGAAAGCAATCCTGCTGCAAGAGGATTTAACATTTTATGATAAATAAATAAAGGTAAAGTCCATGGTCTTGATCTATGCCTCCTAAATATATAAGATATTCCATCTACAGATAGGGGAGGATGTATCGCAGCTACTCTTAGTGATATTGAATTCCCAACTTCAAGATCCGTATCTAGTACAGGATTAGCTTCATCGAATGGTCTACCAGATATTAATCTTAATTTAGTAGCCCAAGATTCTACTTCTTTTCTATTTGGTATAACATTTGTAATACACATTTCATATGAGGAATGTTGCAGTGATATTGGCTCAATACCTGGTGGAGGATTTACAAATAAATCTTCTAGTCTTTCATCCTCTGCAAATTTTTCTATAATTCCAAAACCTATAGTATTCCTTATTAGAATGCTTTTTAAGATATCGTAACTATCTCTTTTTAGATTTATATTGTAAACAGATGACAATTTAAGGATTAAATTATCCAGAATATTGTTATATATTTCTCTTAATCTTTCTATATCTAAGTAATCTTCTCTTTTAGGTTCATACTGTAAAAGTATTTCTCTAGCTTTTGTAAGTAAAAAAGTTTCTTCAAAAAATACTCTGTATTCTTCAGGATATATATAATATCTATATACTGTTTCTTCAGGATTTTTTAGTATAAATACATCGGTATATTTATCTAATTTATATGACTCTACAACATGATATTCTTCTCCAATCCTAACAAAAAACTTAGTATCAAATACTTTTGGTTTTATATCAGCTATGAAAAGCCTTTTGTAAATATTTCTGTTTCCTAATTTATATCCAATTAGAAAAGGTTTAATATATTTGTATATTGGTTGAGACTCAAATAAAATTAAAAAATTATCTATTAAAGATATTAAATCTTTTGCATCAGATTCTAAATTTGGATTATTTTTTATTATATGCAAAACTCTTCTCTTTAACCTCCTGATGTATACATATACACCGATAGGATCTCTTAAATAGTCTTTGTCTAAGCTACTAATAACTTTATTATATTCTTCTAGAAATACATTGTTTTGTTTAGAAATATAATTAGTATATGCTTTTTGTATATTATCTTTAATTTTTAGATAAACATCTAAAAAAGACCATAAAATGTTGATTGTATCCTTATAATAAGATATAAGATCATCTTGATCTATGTAAATTGTATTTAGATTTGGTTCTCTTAACATGATATTTAATACATAACTCATTATATTACCATCATCTTCTATTGTAGCGATATTTGGATAATTTTTAGCATCTATATACAAAACTCTTTCTTTCCCATCTTTTTCTACCCGATATTGAAGAGAATTTATCATG
>DAIUEN010000013.1:0-15433 GCA_036845085.1 Candidatus Nanopusillus sp. | reverse complement strand
ATTTAGTACTATCCTGACATAGAGAATTCTATAATGTATTTAATAATATTATCTTTTTCTTCCTGTGGAAGAAGAAATATATTATATTCTTTCCCTCCAACTTCATAGATACCAACCAAACTTATTTTATTTGATAGATTATTATCAAATTCTTTATAAGAATCTAATACTAATTTCCACATAATCATACTATCTTTAGAATATTTTAGAACTTTTTCATAATCCCATCCCTTAGATAAATCGTACCATAAATTAGAAACGCATTCTTTTCCCAGAGGTACTCCTATTTCTCCAACCATTATTTTAATTTTATCATTTCCTTTATAATATTCAGATAATTCTTTAATTCTTAAAGCAAAGTAATTTGGTAAATCTGCCTTGCCATTCATATCACATTCGGAAAATCTATAATTATAATTATCTAAACCTATGTATACATTAGATTTTATTCCGTAATTATTAGCTAAGTTTAATAACATATCGCCAACTAATTTAAAATTATTTATGACCACATTATGAGTACTATAATAATATAGCCCTACTTTATTAAGATTTACACCTTCTTTAACTAATTCATTTAGTATTATTTCATAATTTTTAATTAATAAGTTAGGATTTCTATTTACTAAACCATCCATTTCACTAAATCCAATATATATATTATATCCATTATCAACCAACTTTTTTGTTATATAAGTAATATACTTTGCATGATCTTGGGAAAGCTCATAATTTATAAGATCTCCTCTAAAAGTTTCTGAAGATGTAGGAAAAATATTGATGAATATCGTATTAGATAATTCAGGTCTTTTGTTTATAATATAGTTTATAGTATTATTTATTACAGATACATATTGTCCTTTTTGTTCCAATTGATCTAAAGGAATAACTAAGCCAACATATATATTATTGTATTTGTAATTTTCTATTACTTTTATAATTTCCTCAACTCCACTTATTGTATAATTTTCTCTATACCAAGGGACTACCCAAAAAACTATTTTCTTATTTGTATTATCTACATCTATACTTTGATTAACTAAAATATCCGTTTGATAATATTTATCCATATTGAGAATATTTGTAAAAAACATTAATAGTGCTATAGTAGATATCACTGCAGATATATATACGATTTCTTCTCTTTGGAATAAATCTATAATCTTTTTCTTAATTCCACTAAATTTAACAATATCTGGCATATTTGAAAAATTATAGTGTACTACCATAAGAGCACTACCATACCTAGTAGATAACGCCAAAGAACGTACAAAAATTTGTAATAATAAATCTAGATTATTATAAATTTTATTTCTAAAATTTTTTATACTACTTACTAGTGAGTCTAGATTTTTAATCATAAAAAAATCTTATAAATAATATTTATAAGCATTTACTACTTAATAGTTAAAACAATTTATCATTCCTTCTTATATCTCTTAATTCTATAAAGGGGAAATTTTCCTAAATAAGATAAATAAACAAAAACATCTAATATAATCAATAAAAGAATAGTTCCAGCACCAGCCAGAAATAATTTAATATTGAATGGGAATAAAAATAAGGTAGGTAATATAATTGATAAAACTATTATTGTAGTAATTAAAGAAAGAATAACTTGAGGTTTCGTTGCATAAAGTTCTTCATATTCTTCAGACATAAAAATTATTTTTATCAATACATTTATAAACGTTTTTAAATTTTATAATCTCTGTAGTAATATTTTAAGCCCAACAAAAACAAAGAGGAGATTACATAAATGTATATTAAAGGCATAAATTGGGAAACATAGAAACTGAACAATGTATCATTTCCCAAGATATATATCAATATATAACCAAAATACATAAATAACGGATAAATTCCTACTAGAATAATTTTATTATCTCTAACTAAAAACATTATTGGTATGGTTACTAACCATAAGATCATAAAATATATATTTACATTCGCATAAAATACATTGCTATAGTATGTCCCAAAATAAAATGGATTTATATTTAATAACCATTGCCATGGTTTTGAAACCTGATTTGGAGCATCCGATATGTGACCTGAAGTTATTCCCCATTCGAAACCATGTAAAAAACTATCATAAAACCATTTAGTTAGACCAAAATATACTAATAGCGGTATATTTAAAATCACATACACAGAAAAAGGAATCAATATTCCATATATTAATCTTTTTATTCTTTCATTATATTTTTTTGTTATATAGTATAAAAAAGGGAATATTAAAAATACGGCTGGTAATTTTGAAGATAATGCTAAACCATATGATATTGAAGACAAAATAATTTTATCTTTTAATAGATAATATATTGACAATAGAGAGAAGAATGCTAAATATATGTCTAACATAGCTATTCCATGCATAATCCATATATTAGGATCTGACATAATCAAAGCTGCTACAATTATACCAGCAATATTCCCAAAAACATTTTCACCAACTATTTTTCTAGTTATTAAAAATGATAAAATTACTATAAGATTTCCTATTATCCAACTAGGAATTCTCCAAGCCCAGTATGTATATCCAAATAGAAATATAAAAAATCCTATTATATATTTGGCTAATGGGGGATGTTCTAGATTAAAATAATTTTCAAGATTCTTTCCTTCTGGAAAAGGTACATATTGTTCAATAGGAATTCTAAAGATCTTTGTAAAAATATTATAGGCAGAAGACGCATACCATACTTCGTCAGATATATAAGAATCAATTGGATAAAATACAGAGATCGTTTTATATGTATAAAAAATTAGCAGAATAGACAAGATTAAATAAAATGGATATTTTAATATAAACTTATAGATTTTTTCAATTATTATATTTCTTTGGATGAATTCATATATTTTATAAAATATATTCATAACTTATCTACTTTAAAAAAATTTATAAAAAATAATGTCACTATCTTATTTCTCTAAAATATACTTCTGGCATAATTCCTCTTGGTGGGTGGGTTCTACCTACAATCCAGAAAACAGATTGTAAGGAAGTAGATTCTAAACCGCTCCCAGCACCAATTGCAAAATGATTACCAGATAACATTTTCCTATCAAATTCCACAGAAACTCTATAATTACTATCTAGAGTACCTAATAGGGAAATTGGCGGTATGTTATCTAATAAAAAGTATCCAGTACTTGCGTATACTTTACTATCATTATCACAAAAGTCTATTGCAAAGTATGTATATAAATAATTACTGGTTTTATTGATAATAAAAGGTCCTTCGTATAACTGTAAAGAATTGTTACTTCCTATGTAAGATATATATATTCTAGGTGATAGATTATAGTATTCATATTGGACAAATACGGAACCGTAAAGAGCTGGTGTAGAACCACCTAGCTTGTTGACTCCAGAAGCAAAAACTGCTCTACTCCTTCCAAAAAATGATTCGCCAAATAAAGAAATTGTATGAGCATCTGCTTCTCCATCATAAAACCAACCCTCTTCTACAATTATTGGAGCTATACTAATATTACCAGTATTATATGGCATTATATAAGATCCTTGATTTATAGTATTTCCAATCATTTCAACTCCCTTATTTGTTGGAGTCACATTATATGAACCATGTTTAATAAGGCCATACCATCCGTCTAATGTCTCATAAAACCATCCATAAAAAGTAAAAACAAATTTACCATTATCATATTGGCTCTTAGGTCCCCAGCTATAATTATTATATACAAAAGAAGATATTCCTACGTACGGATAATAAGATTTATAGTAATTATCTTCTGGAGATCCTATATACATATATATTGTAATATTTCCATTTGGCGGGATTTTATCAGTTAATTTGACCCACCATATAGCTTCATTTCCATAGTATCCAGCAAACCATGAAAATAAAATTGACTCATTAGGATTACTTAAATTAGTAAAGAAAAAAACATTAGATCCATCTGTATTTATTTTGTATTTCTCCATAATTGAACCATTAACCCGTATTTTTTGTTGGTATGGGACAAAAAGTGTACATTCTGTTGGATTATGAATAGTTATTTCCAATACTTTTATATTTAAATTTTTTTTAGGAAAATTTGCTAAAAAATAATCTAACGTCACCAAAATAATAAAAACTAAAAATACTAAAATTATTAATGTTTTTAGGTTCATAATCCAATAAATAAAAGAAAAATTTTTAAGATGTGATTAATATGAGCTATATGATTAACCATATTAGTAAAACGGTAATAAAAATTGCCAAAATATATATTATATTTTCAGAGATAACTAGAGAACTTTGTCTATTTTCTGGCTTAACGTTAAATTGATAGGTTACATACCCTAAGTATTGGTTATCTACAAAAACATATATATCTAAACTAGAAGATCCAAAAGCTAGTATATTCATGTCAAATGGTATTATTATATAGCCGTTTGGTGGAATTTCAGAAGAAATAACAATAGCATCTAATGAGGAAATTTCGGTATTATTATAAAACATCCTTATATTTCCTCCAGTAAGAGAAAATCTTAAAATCATATTATTTACAGTAGCATTTCCTAAATTGGATATATTTAAATAGAAAATTGTTCTTTCTCCAACTATAGGAAAGTCTATAGACTGGACGAAACTTTGATTAATTGATCCCAGATTAAGAATTCCTCTAAATCTTATAGTAGATACATAGTTAAGGGTGGTTGTGGTGGTTGTTGTTGAGTAATATGTATTAGTAAATGTAGTTGTTGTTGTGGTTGTTGTATGTTGTGTATTAGTAATAGTAGAATAAACTGTAGATGTTGTTGTTAATGTTGTTGTCGTAGTAATGGTGGTTGTAGCTATATTTGTTGTTATAGTTGTAGTAACTGTTGAGGTCACAGTATTTGTTGAAGCAGTTACAGTTGTCGTTGTTGTTTGAGTGTTAGTGACATATACTGTTGTGGTGGCTGTAGCAGAATTTACTGTACTAGTTAGAACATAAGTTGTAGTAATTGTAAGATATCGCGTTGTCGTTGCGGTAACTGTATTAGTCGAAGTAACTGTTGATGTAACAGTAACGGTATCGGTGACTGTAGTATAATATGTATATGTCTTTGTAACTCGTACTGTAACGGTATTAGTAACTGTAGAATAATATGTAGATGTGTAAGTTACAGTTCGATAAACTGTGTTAGTAACATATACAGTAGATGTTACAGTAACATAACATTCATACATTTCACAACCATTTATAGGATTGAAACCAATAAGTTGACAATTACTATAAATAGATGGAAAATTATATAATACAAAAATAAACAATAAAATATAACTAAGAATCTTCTTCAAACTATACTTTGTATTATTCATCGTATTTATGATTGTAATAGAGTATAATAAGTTTTTTTAGCCGTTACAGTAGATGTAAGAGTAACAGTAGTATATACATTGTTAGTTACTGTACTAGTAATTGTACTTGTTTGTGTCTGAGTTGTAGAAAGTGTAGTATATATAGTACTCCATATTGTAGATGTTGTAGTAGCGGTTCCTGCGATAGTCGATGTAAAAGTAGCTGTAGAATACACTGTTGTTGTAGCTGTAGTATAAGCAGTAGCTGTAGAAGTTACTGTAGAAGTAGATGTAACAGTAAGAGTTCCATATATTGTCGTAGTTGTTGTAGAATAAACTGTAGTATAAATAGTAGATGTTCGTGTTGTCGTATAAGTTACTGTATTTGTTACAGTAACATATGTTGTAGATGTTCTATATACGTAATATGTTAATGTTGTGGATACATAGTAAGTATCAGTCACAGTTTGGGTTACAGTAACAGTATTAGTAACATAAACTGTATTGGTTACTGTACTTGTTACTGTAGAAGTATAAGTTACATAGGTTGTTTCATATCTAGTATATGTTTCTGCACATAGAGAAAAAGGAAACATAGGAGGGAAACCTCGAGGATATATTGCATTAAATTTTAATGTTCTCAATTGACTATAATCACAAAGATAATTTCCATCATAAATTTTGGATGTTTGTCCATGAGAATAGTGACCAAAATAAAAGAATATTACCATAAATAACAATGTTAGTAACTTGTAATATTTCAGATATATCATTATAGATCTAAACATTATAATAGATAAAATATATAAGAGTATTTATAAATTTTACACTTATTTCTTTAGTATAAAGTAAGTTATTATTGCTAAGGTTACAATCATTACTAATATAACTTTTAATCTAGTTAAAGATATTGAAAAGTTCTTATTCTCTTCTACATAATAAGTGTAACATATATTTGATAAATATACTAAACCGCTAAATTCTTTCTGATAAGTTAAATTAAAACATAAATCCATTCCGTTACTAATAGGGACGTAATCTTCAATGTATACATAAGTTGTATGATCATAAACCACATCACCTATTTTAATTGTTTTAGTAAATTTTTGTTTATTTGAAAATACTTTAAGCTCTACATTATATAATTTATGAACAATACTATTATTAGGATAAGTAGACAAAACTACCAAAAGTTTTCCATTTTTATCAAGATATATTCCATCAAATAAGATAGCTTCTCCATAAATATGATATGGTATAATGTACATATCTTGTAATAACTCTTCAGAATAAACTTCTATTAAAAGATAATAATAATCTGCATAAAAATTGGATATATTTACTAAATCGAACATTAAAGTTTGATATCCCTTTGTCAAATTTATAACAAAAATTCTATCCAATATTGGTCCATAAAGTAAAGCATCCCATTTAGCTAATTTAACTCTTATTTTTGCAGAAGTGGAATCGTTAGAATATATAGCTAAATTTAATTTTAGTATATTAGAATCATTAATTAATTTGGTTTCATTTTTTAAAATAGATATCCAAGGATAATTATTAAAATCTGTATTATTTATGTATATTTCTCGATAAAAAGTAGAATTAAAAAAATTTGGATTACCTATTATGTGCTTTACTGCAGTGTATAGATAAAACATTAATTTATAATTACCAGAAGATATATTTTCAGGAATTCTATATGTAAAATTTACTACATAGTTTTGATAAGGTAATAAATTTGATATCATCTTTAATTCCGCATATAATACTTGATTGTTACTTGTCATATAAGTATCTTCTTTGATCAACATTATGGCTAAAAAAATCTGTGGATAATAGTATGGATCGTTATTTTTTATTATTACATATCCGGAAATATTTTGACCAGGAATAAATAAATAATTATCAATATTCGGTTCTATAGTTATGTTAGGTATATATTCTGTATCTTTATAAACTACGTTATAAGAAAAAATAAAATTAACCATAGAAAATAATAAGAAACTTACTATAAGCAGAGTAAATTTCAGAGTTGTCATAAATTTATTTTTATAGAATAACATTTATTAAAAAATACAATATATTACTACTTAGTAGTAGACCAAAGATGACTTATATAATTATGCAACAAATTTTTGATAAATTTCTATATCAATTAGGGTAGATTAAATTATTAAAAATTAATTAACGGAAATTGTCATATTAATTTGTTACTTATATTTGGTAGTAATAATCCTAATCTTTATATTCCATCAAAGGGATATTCTCTCTAATTCTGATATAACATCATTAATAAAGTTGCTATTGTATATAGATCAAAAGCTAGATTTATTTATAGTCTAAATAAAAAACTAAAAAAAATTTAACTACATAGTAACTATTGGTATATTAAGTTGGGTCAAAAAGATCATATAGCTAAAACAACTTCCACACATGCTGAAAACTTAAAAAATCCTATTTCTTTAGAAAACATTTCTTCAAGTTATTTATCTAATTCTCTAGAGTCAACTGTTTTACTTTCATCCTCATTTTCTTTAATATGTCTAGTAAATTCATTATTATATTTTTCTAAATTTAAACAACTAAAATTTATAGAAAATGACTATTCTCTTTGTAAATCTGGTATTTCTGCATGACAGAAATATTTGGGTAGACCTGCTTTAACTATTTCTCTGATCATCTTAAAATACTCTTCGTATTTTTTATAATGATATGGATTTTTCGATATTATTTTATAATAGAGTTTTTATTGTATAGTAATTAGAAAGCTTTTTGAAGAACAATAAATGCTGCTTTTTCAGATTTTCTCCAAGAATCAATATTTCTTATAAATTCTATTAGTTTATACCTAGAAAGAAGATCTATCATTTCTATTGTAGTAAAAATTTTTAAATTTTTCTTATATTATCATTAAGTTACAATAACATCTAGAAAATTATTTAAGTAGAAAATGCTTCGTCTTGTAGAGTCGGATAATTGCCGTTATCCGACACATATTAACAAGACCCTTTATATATATTTAAATTTCATTAATATTAATTACCAAAAATAAAAATTAGAAATATTAATAACTATTAAGAGCATGCAAAATTTCTAAAAATTCTACATTTTTTGATAACTCTGATATTTTTTTAAAGTCATTATTACTTAGTACGTCATTTAGCTCTTTAGTATACCAAACAAATTTGTTAAGAGTATTTATATAGTAGTTTATATACTTATAAAGTCCATTTACAAATGATTTATAATCGTTTTTGATGTCATATATTTCTTTGTAATTTTTTGATATAATTTCTTGTATTTTTAGACATTTATCATTAAAGCGTCTACAACCTTTTGATATTTCATAAATATCTAAAAGCTGATGTGTAATAATTTTAGTTAAGTCATTTAGTATATATTTCGATAATATCTCAAACTTCTTACTGTTAATTATATCTTCTAAGTTATTATTATTATATTTTGATATTAATTTATCTAATTCTCTACAAAATTTATGTTTATATAGATTACTATAAAAAGATAAATATTCTTTCATAAAATTAATCAGTTCGTTTGATTCTGGTAAGTACTTCTTTAATTCACTAATAATAAATTCTCTATAATAATTATAGATTATATTTTCTAACTTTTCTATTCTAACTGTTCTAACTTTTTCTAAAATATTTTTTTTCTTCGTCCACATTATATTTTTCAATCTTATCAATTCTTCTAGTTTCTCTTTTTCTTTTCTAGCAAGATCTACCAGACGTATTATTTCTTCTACCTTTTGTACCATAAAATATGAAAATTAGATAATATTTAAAAAATTTTCTAAAATGATAACTACATAAAAGTAAATTTTTTAAATATATAGTACTAAAATATGCTTTGTTACATTAAAAGTTATCTTTTATGATTTTAGTAAAACAATATAAAATGGTTATTAGCATCTTAGAAAGTCAAAAAATAGGAAATTATAAAATCTTATTTGCCAAAGGGGAAACAAAAGAAATAATTGGCCTAAGAGCTTTAATCTCTACTGGAGGACCTAAAAAGATCTCTATGTCAAGATTAGAAGATTTGATAGATTATGCAAACAAAAACCCAGAAGAAATTAATAGAAGATTTGAACTTTTTATGGAAGTGCATCATCCAGACATGATTGAAACAGGGAATTATTTTATGTTAATTGAAGTTCCTATTTCTATATCTTTCTTAATGTGGCTTGGCATAAGACCTGGATTCGGAATATATGGTGTGGGCACAGAGTTTTCTTTAAGATATTCAAAACCTCCGGAACTAAAAAGTGATTTAGGTTATGAAGACAAATATGCTCCATATTTCGAAGCTTATAAATATGCTATAGAAAAGGGTATTCCTAAGGAAGCCGCTAGATTTATATTACCTCTAGGAACTGAGACATGGGTAATATTACAGTTTCCTCCATTCAGAGATTATTTTAAATTTGCTAATTATCTAAAAGAAGTTAGTAAATTAATAGAAAATGAAAATCTAGTAGAAATGGGCGAAATAATAGAGAAATTTGTAGAAGAAAATTTAGGAATAAAGCCAGTTAAAAAAGAAAAACCACTAACTTTATCGTTTAATGAAAAAAAATTAATGGAAAAATTTGGATATAATGAATTATACGGAACTAAGTTAGATTTAAATTATTCTAGTAATACTTATATTAGTGTAAATAATACATTAGACACTATATTAATAACAAGCGAACTTCCAATAGCAATTATAAGACAAATCATAAGACATAGACAAATAATGCCATATCTTCTACCTCCAAAGACCTGGCCTCAATTTCTAGAATATAAAGGTATATATTATGGAGCATATATAAAAAATAGAGAAGATATAAGAAATATATTTGAGCGTGTAGTTGAATATTCTAAACATGCTATAGAAAAAGAAGAAAAAATAATAGAAAAACTAAATCATATACCATTGGGAACTTACATACCGATAGCTATGTTAATACCACAACAAGCTATAGAATATATTATAGAACAGAGAACATGCCATAGAGCACAATTAGAGACAAGAATTTTCTTTGAAGCAGTAGCTAAATATCTTCAAAAGATATATGGTAAAGTTATGGGGCCAAGTTGTATTACTAAAGGAGAATGTTATGAACTAGGAAAAGAAAGCTGTCCTGTATATATTTCGTTGTCAAAATTAGGAAAAATTAGATAAATAATTTTTTACTTTTCTTAAGATCTATCAACAATTTTAAAGCTTTAGCCCCCTCGTCAGGATAATCAAATACTGGTACATATTTTTCTAACTCTCTTTTAATAATTTCTGTAAAACCACCACCATAAACCACAAATACTACTGGCTTTTGCTTATAAAACATTTTAGAAAATCTTTCAGGAAAATTAATTGTAAATAATGATAATTGAGGTAAAAGTATAGCTAAAACTCCTTCAGTATTAGGATCATTAATTATTATTTCTAAACCCCTAAGATATTGATCTTCGCTAGCTTGAGCTGTAACATCTATAGGATTCTTCAAAGATGCAAAAGATGGTAAGATTTGTTTTAGTTTCTCTTTTATATGCTCCGGAGTTTCTTCAATTTCTATATTTAATAATTCTAATGAATCTGTAGCTAAAACTCCTTCTCCACCCCCATTAGTATAGATATAAACTACCATGATAATATTGATTTACAGTTTATGATATTATAAGTATATCGCCAAAGTTTTAAGATATGTCATAAAGTCATGCATATTTTTAGCCTCAATTATATTGAATTGTTTAAATAAATTAGAATATATTTCATAATCTCCAGCCATTGCCGCTGTGTGTGAACTAACTGCTATAGCACCCCTCTTACTTTTACCTGCTTTTAAAACTACTATAGGTTTATTTATTTTGTTACATAATTCTAAAAATTCTCTCCCGCGATTTTCTCTTAATCCTTCCATGTAAATAAATATTGCTTTCGTGTTCGAGTCTTCATTAAGTTCTTTGATTAAATCTACTTCATCTAAATCTATTTTGTTACCGTAAGAAATTATTTTAGACACTCCGATATCTTTTTCAGATAACCATTCCATAAAAGCCATTGCTAATGCTCCAGATTGTGATAATAATGCAATATTACCTTTTTTAGGTCTCTTTATTCTATTATCTTCTATAAAAAAAGAGTCTAATCCAGTATATGGATCATAAATTCCTAAACCATTAGGACCTAATACTCTAGTGTTACTATTTTTTATATATTTTAGTATTTCTTCTTCAAGATCTTTTCTTCCCACTTCTGAAAAACCAGAAGAAATTATTATAACCAACTTTGCTCTTTTATTAACTGCTTGTTTTACTACTTCTGGAACACCTTCAGCCGGTATAGAAATAATAACTGCATCTATATCTTTTTCTATTTCTTCTAAAGATTTATAACATCTAATACCTAATATAGTTTCATATTTTGGATTAACAGGAAATACTTCTCCGTTAAATCTTTTTATTAAATTTCTAAAAATTATATTACCTGCTTTTTTTTCATTATTGGATACACCAACTACAGCAACAGATTTTACATCAAAAATACCCATAAAAATCCTATATATTTTTACCGTTATAAATATGACATGATATTCCTTTATTTCTCATATCACAAATCTTACATATGTATATCATTAAATCAGATAAAACAACATCTCTCCTTGTTAATTCTTCAGCTATTGTCATTATTATATTTTTTTCTTCTTCAGAAAATTCTATTTTATTTCTTCTTCTAACTCCATTTAAATATTGAGATACTGAAGCTTGAGTTATTAATAGTTTTTTAGCAATTAAAGATTGAGACATATTGTATTTTTCATATAGTATATTTACTAATTCCCTCCTTATCATAGGAAGATATTTTAAAGCAAATTCTTCACATCTTATACCCATATTTATAACATAGTTATATTCAATTTTTAAAAATTTAATTAAATAGGTTAAAGATATTTACTTGTATTTAGATTTTAATTTTTCTATTATACGTTCTACTATACTAATTAAACCCTGGTATACAGTATTTGGATTTCTTTTCATATATTCTTCAATTCTCGATAATATCTTTTCTAAATCTTTCTTATCGAATAATTTTAAAGCCTTTTCTAGATCATTTTCGCTAATTCCCATTTCTATTATTCTCTTTAATTCATGAGGATTTTTATCTTCGTACATATTAAGATCATACCAATCTCTCTCATGAGATCTATAAAATTTATATAAAAGAGATATCAGTATTGGATCTTCAAAGTATATCGTTTCGGATATTTTTCCCTTTTTAATATATATGTTTCCTTCAGCGCCTAAAATTATATACAATGGAAGATTATTATTTAGACGCAACAATATATATTCATATATTCCATAATAATTTGGTATTATTAGTTTATTGTCTATTACAAATCCAAATGTTGTAGAAGGTAAAAATTCGTAATCATATCTGGATATATATTCTAATGCTGTTTTTTCTTGCTCATGAAGAGTATCTTTATTGCATACTATATCAACTACGTTACTTACATAATGATCTATTTTAAGTTTAGTTACAATTAATAGATTTCCAATATAGGAACAACCTTTTTTAACTAAAATATCATCTAAATTTAAATATTTCAAGATCTCTTTAATCGGTAGTCTAAATCTATTTATAATATATTTAAAAGGCGCATCAATTTTCCTTAATAATTTTGACATCTCCTCAAATTCTCTTCTATATTTTTCCGGATCTTCTATTTTATTAGCATTTTTTATTAAATATCTTATGTCTTCTCTATCAAGTAGCTCTTCAAGTTTTTTACTCATTCATACTAAAACTAAAGATAAATTTATTAAGATTGCTATATAGCCCCGCGGGGATTCGAACCCCGGTCATGGGGACCAGAACCCCACATCCTAGACCACTAGACGACGGGGCTATCAATGATCTTTTTATATATAATATTTTTTAAAGCAAAGATATTATAAATATTTTAAAGATGGAAAATAATGTTTATAGGAAATTGTCTATTAAAGACGTTAAAAGAATGTTATGCATAATAAAAATAGATAAAATATACAATAAAAGTGAGTTATATGATTTTTTATCAGAAGAATTGGCTAAGTTTTTAAATAGTAAAATATTATTCAAAAAAACAATTCTATTTCCAGAAGATTTTAATGGAAATAAAGATCTAACATTTATATCTGTACTCTCTACATCCCATATAGTAATAAGTACATATACTGAAGAAGATTGTACATATATAGATCTAGATGTTGCTTGGTGTAGTGGTAAAGATATGTCAAAAGAAGATTTAGAAAAAATTTTATTAAAATATTTTAAAAAATATAACATAGAAAGAATTATATTCTTATGAAGAAAGCCTTCTCATCTGAACAGATGATGAATGCCGAGTTCTCTGATAATATAAAAAATTAATAAAATTTTTTATAATAATATAACAATGCAATATCTAGAAAAAAACCAGGAAATATGGAAGATACATGATAAAAAAATCGAAGATCAATTAAAAAAGGCTAGATACGGAATTTTTAATCATTCTGCAGTACAAATATGTCATTGGACTAGAGAATCAATTATAAATAACAGACCATGTTATAAACATAAATTCTATAAAATAGATAGCGCTGGATGTATGCAAATAACACAAGCTGTTGTTTGGTGTCCAAATAGATGTGTATTTTGCTGGAGACCAAATTTAGAATTTGAACCTTACTATAATATGTTGCCAGAAGGAGCGGTAGATCCTCCAGAAGTAACATTAGAAGAATTGAGGAAAATGAGGAAAAAACTACTAATAGGATATTACGGAAATCCTAAAGCTAATAAAGAAAAACTAAATAAATTTATAGACAAACCAACACATATAACTTTTTCCCTATCTGGAGAACCATTACTATATCCTTATGTAGCAGAATCTATTCTTTATATAAAGAAAAATTGGCCATGGGTTAAATCTATATTTGTTGTTACATCTGGTCAAGTTCCAGAAGCTTTAGAAAAAATCATAAAACTAAATGCATACCCTACTCAATTATATATTTCTTTTACAGGTGCAAATGCAGAGATGTATAAAAAGATATCTGTTCCTTTATATAAAGATTATTGGGAAAGATACTTAAAATCTTTAGAAATTGGATCTAAAGTTAAGACTAGAAGAGTAGCTAGAATAACATTAATAAAAGGTTTAAACGATGATCTAAAATATATAGATGAGTGGGTTGATTTAATAGAATTATATAACCCACACTTCATAGAAGTAAAATCATATTCTCTTTTAGGATATTCTAGGATTAAATTAAATATAGAAAATGTACCTACTATGGAAGATGTAAAGAGATTTTCTGAAAACCTGGCAGAGATGTTGGATGGATATGAAATATTTGATGAAGATGTAAAATCTAGAATAGTTCTAATAAAAAACAGAAGAAAAGGTATGGATATAGATCCTACAATAAGATCTGTAGAACCGAATGTATAAATAAAATCATTTTTTAAATATTTCTAATATTTAAAATGTTATGGAAAGGTCTTTAGATGAAAAAGTTAATAAACTTTTCGACATGATTCGAAGAGAAATAGAAGATTTAGAAGTATATATAGTAGATAATAGAGATATTCAAAAGACATACCTAGAAGTTACTAAAATGCTTAGTAAATTTACTTTAGATGGATATTTTAACAATAATATCGATTTACTTATTAAAATATATTTATCCACACAAAGAATAAATGATATGTTAGAATTAGATAAATATTCGGCATCAACTTGCTTAGATCTCTTACATTCATATTACGACAAAATATATATTCCACTAGTTAATATAAGTAGAATAGAAAAATATATACCAGAATTGCTACAGGGGGAAATATCTAAATATGAAGAATATATGAAAACTGTAGAATATATATTACATGCTGTTTTAGATGCTATATATACAAAAGATAAGGAAAGATTATATACTTTAAGAAACTTAATAAACAAAATTGGAACAAATATTTCCGAATTCGCTAAAAAACTAATGGAAAGAGAAATCGAAAGATTAATATATTAATTTGAGAAAGAAAAAACAAATAACAACAGTAATAGATTATGATCTATATTTAAAAATAAAAGAGAAAGGATATAG